>NZ_JBEFNA010000030.1 GCF_040199715.1 Fusobacterium sp. SYSU M8D902 | reverse complement strand
CTTCAACAAAAATGTTGAAAACTCCCTCTATTTGGCTATTTTTTATTTTTTGTAAAAACTCACAGCTGAGTAGTTACCTATACTGATAAATGTGGTATGAAAAAAACTCATAATCTCTTTGTTAGGTATTCTAATACTATAAATATCCGAAGTAATTTTTTCTTTCAAAGTCAGATACCCAGAGTATAGCATTAGGGAATAAATTTCATTTTCCGCTAGGTGAGTGTGAACTTCTACATTACTATCTACTCTAGTCAGTAACTCTTCTTTATTAAAAAGTTTTTCTAAATTTTTAAAAACCTCTTGATTACTATTTTTTAATATTTCTCTAATTAAATAGTTAGAAGATGTATTTACCCAAAAAGGACTCAGTTCTTTCACTCTCACAAAGTGTAAAATACTCCAAGGGTTATATACCTGAGTATTACCAAAGGTATATCCATTATACCACTCTCTCACATCATCAAGTTTATATTCTACTTCATAATATTTTAATATTTCCTCTACTTCATTTTCTAAAAGTCCAAAGTACTTACTGTATTCATTTTCTAAAATCGTATTAGAGTAAAAATTATTTAAGTCAGAAAATATTCCAGCTTGTGCTACTCTAATTATTCCTGTTAGTACTCCCATTTGTAAAGTTTCATTACTTTTTAAAACATCACCATAAAACATTTTAAAAAATTGTAAAGCTTCATTATAGTAACCAAATTCGTGAGCAGTAAGAAGAGGAGTATCATATTCATCTATTAATACAATAACTTTTTTGTCATAATACTTTTTTAAAAACTCGCTTAAATCTTTAAGCCCTCTAGAAAAATCTGCTTCCTTTTTTTCTAACCATATGTTGTCAAAATCTTTTAACTCTTTTTGATTTAAAACTTCTCTAACATGTACAAATTTATTAAACTCTTTTGCTAAAATTCCTCCTACTTTTTTTAACATTTCAGTATATGTTGAAACTTTTAGCCCTTTAAGAGTAATAAAGATAACAGGATATTTACCCTGCTCTTCAATGACAGGAGAGCTTTCTATGTATAATCCACTGAATAATTTTCTATTCTCTATTTTATTTCTAATATCAAAAAAATATTTTAACATAGACATATTAAGGGTCTTACCGAATCTTCTAGGACGACAAAAAAGTTTTATCTTGGCTTTATCATTTAAAATCTCTTCAATAAATTTGGATTTATCAACGAAGTAACAATCTTGTGTAATGACATCTTTAAAATCATCATTACCTATACCAATACCCTTTTTGTTAAACATATTCTCACCTCATTTCTTTCTATTCAAGTATATTATATCATTTTTTATAGGAAAATATAAGTGGATTAATAGAAAGGGGTGTAGTAAAATATATTAAAGAAAAAAACTTTTTGGAGAATAAGATAAAAGAAGAAAAAATCAAGGATAAAAAATTTATCCTTGACTTAAATAAATAAAACTATTATAAAATATCTTTAAAATGTTCTTTTACTGTTTCTAAGACACCATTGTTATTGTTATCTTTCTCAGTTACGAAGTTTGAGATCTCCTTTAATTTAGGGTGAGCATTTTTCATTGCATAACTGTATTTTCCAGATTTCATCATAGAGTAATCATTTAAAAAATCACCAAAAATCATAGTCTCGTCATACTTAATATCAAGATTTTTTTGAGCCATCTCAACAGCTGTTCCTTTACTAGTATCCAATTTTCCTAAATCTAGCCAAACATTACCAGAAACAACAACTTGGAATCTCTCCTCTAGATCTTTAAAGTAAGTATAACTATTTTTCTCTGCTCCTATAAAGTCACAAATAGCAATTTTAAATATCTCATCATTGATCTCGCTTAAATCATCAAGTACCTCAATTTTGTTGTAGTATTTAGTGATCTCACTTTCAAAATCATATTTATCATTTAAAAAGACAGATTTTTCAACAAATGCAGATGTTTTTCCACATAGTACTGGAAGAGCTCCATCTATATTTTTACAGATGTTCAAAAGAAATAGTACATCCTCTTTTTTCATAGTATTTGAGAAGATCTCCTTCTCCTTATACATAACACAAGCTCCATTTTCACTGATAAAAAGCATACTATCTTTTATCTCTTTAAATCTCTCCACGAGATTACAATAAGGTCTTCCACTAGCTACTGCAAAAATGACACCATTCTCAGCTAATTTTTTTTGTATTGTCCAAAACTCTTCGTTAATTTCATTTTTATCATTTAACAGAGTACCATCCATATCAGTAATTACCAATTTAACCATAATTCCTACCTCTTCATATTTTTAATTTTTTTATATTATAGCATAAGTTAATATTTTTTTGAAAGAGGATTGTAGTTTTTCATAAAAATATAGGAAAAAGCTAAAGTTAGAAGTTCTGCTACAAACATTGTTAACCAGATACCATTTACTCCTAAAATTTTTGGTAGTAAAAAGATAGAGATAATCAGAAATATTACTCCACGTAGCATAGTTATAATTGTAGATATTTTAACTTGGTCTATAGCTGTAAAATATCCAGCTGTAAAAATATTAAAACCACAGATGACATAGGCAAAACTATAGACAGTGAGAGCGTTCTTAGTAAGAGCTATGTCGTTGCTATCTGTCAAAAAGATAGATACAATTTCAAAGGAGAATAGGTTTATAAGTCCGTAGAATATGACACCTAAAGTTCCTAAGATAAAGAAACTTTTTTTGATGATTTCAAAAATTTTGTCATACTCCTTTGCTCCTAAATTAAAACTTAAAATAGGCTGAACTCCTTGGTTGAATCCTATCATCGTCATTGTGATAAAAGATGAGATATAACCAATTATACCAAAGGCAGAGATCCCTTTATCTCCAAGCTCTCTCAAAATAACTAAGTTAAAAACAAAGATAGAGATACCTGTTGAGATTTCAGCTAGAAATTCAGCAAAACCAACCTTCATAATTTTAAAAAGATTTAAAAATGAGTATTTAATCTTTGTAAACTTAATTCTCTTAGTTTTAAAGAAAATATAGTAAAAAAGTAAAGATGTAGTAGTTACTTGAGATATACCAGTAGCAAAGGCAGCCCCTTTAATTCCCCAGTGAAAGATAACCACGAAAATATAATCAAGAAAAAGATTTACAACTCCCCCAATTATAACACAGATAGTTGGATATACAGGATTTCCATCTACTTTAATATATATCTCTAAAGCATATCCAGTCATATAGCATACACAAAATAAAATAATTACACTTAGATACTCTTTTACATATGGATACAGTGTTCCACCTCCACCTAAGAAGTGTATTATAGGATCCATAAAGATAGTTATGAGTATGGAGATGAGTATTCCACAACTTAATAGAGAGTAGACAGCAGTGGTAAAAATTTTATTTCCAGCTGTTCAGTCACCTTCACCATAATGAATAGCAATCATTGTAGAACTTCCAATGGCTATCATTATTCCAATAGCAAATGTAAGATTAAGAAGAGGCATAGTGATATTAACCCCTGCAAGACCCAAAGCTCCGACAAATTTTCCTATGAACATTCCATCTACCATAGTGTAAATAGTGAAGATCCACATAGATACAACAGAAGGAATTGCATATCTTAAAATTGTCCTGAAAATAGTTTTTTCTTGTTTCATAATAAGATCACTCCTAATAACATAAATTATATATAATATTGTAAACCTTAGAATAGTTCAAGAGTCAAGAAAAATATGATATAATATATTTGAGGTGGCCATATGAAGAGATTATATAAGATAGGAGATATAAGTAGACTTTATGGTATAAGTAATGATATATTGAGACACTATGAAAAAATAGGGCTATTGATACCAGATACAAGGGGAGAGAATGGATATAGGTACTATTCAGAAAAGCAACTTTGGAAATTAAACAATATTAGAAGTTTGAGAAGTTTGGGATTGGGGCTAGGTGAGATTATTGATTTTTTAAATAATAGAAGTGTAGAGAAAACTAAAGAGATGATAGATTTTCAATTGGAAAAGATCAATGAAAACTTAGAAAAACTTCTAAATTTAAAAAAAGAACTGGAGTTAAAAAAAGAGAATATAAGATATTATGAAAAGTTTTCACAATATGAAAAGATAGAGGTCATAGAGATACCACGAAGATATATTCTATTGAAAAGAGGAAGTTTCAAAGAGGAGAGTGAGATCAATTTAGAATTAAAAAAATTGAAAAGAAAATCTGATGAGGACAATGATTTCATCTTTAGTGAGAGCGAGATAGGAACTATCATAAGATTTGATGATTGGAATAGTAATAGATACTATAATTACAGTGGAACATTTATCATAACTAAGGAGAAGACAGAAAACTATATAGAGGCTGGAAGATATCTAACATATTTTTTTTGTGGAGATTATGACAAAATGGATGAACACTACACTAAAATAAAAGATTATATAGGAAGAATGGGCTATAAGGTGTGTGGAAATATAATAGAGTTATACCATATAGAGATGCATATAACTGAGAATAAGAGTGAGTATGTAACTGAAATACAAATTCCATTGGAAAAAATTTGAGAAAAATTATATAATATAGAGTAATTAAAAATATTAGGAGAAAATTATGGTAAGGGATAAAAAATTTTATTGGAAACTTTTTTTGTCAACGTTTTATCTGAGTGCATTTACATTTGGTGGTGGTTATGTAATTGTACCTCTGATGAGAAAAAAATTTGTAAATGAGTATAAGTGGATAGAGGAGGAGGAGATGATAGATTTGATAGCCATAGCACAATCATCTCCAGGAGCTATTGCAATTAACTCTTCCATCATAATTGGTTATGAGTTGGCAGGACCGATAGGAGCAGGGATAACTTTGCTAGGAACAGTACTTCCTCCACTTATAATTGTATCTATAATCTCTCTTTTCTACATTGCTTTTAGAGATAACCTCATAGTAAATGGAGCTATGAAAGGAATGCAGGCAGGAGTAGCAGCTATAATTGTAGATGTAGTTTTTAATTTGATAGGAGATATAAGAAAGTTAAATGATAAATTCTCTACATATTTGATGGTTGGAGTTTTTATTGCTACATTTTTTATAAATATAATAGCTATAATCTTAATATGTGGAGTTTTAGGTGTAGCCTATAAGTACTATGAGAGAAAGAGGGGATAGGTGTGATATATTTACAACTTTATTGGAGTTTCTTTAAAATTGGATTTTTCAGTATAGGAGGGGGATATGCTTCACTTCCACTTATAGAGAAAGAGGTCGTAGAATTACATGGTTGGCTGACAATGACTGAGTTCACAGATATAATAACAATATCTCAGATGACACCTGGACCAATAGCTATCAATAGTTCAACTTTTGTAGGTACACAGATAGGTGGATTATTAGGAGCTATTGTAGCAACCTTAGGCTGTGTCACACCCTCATTTATTATAGTTTTGTTTTTGGCATATATCTATGTAAAGTATAAAAATGTGAGTGTAATCGCTGATGTACTCTATGGATTGAGACCAGCAGTTGTTTCACTCATTGGAGTAGCAGGACTTTCAATTGTGATGTTAGCCTTCTTTGGTGAGAAGAAATTAGAGGTTTTAGAGTTTTATATGGATAGAATAGGAATTCATCTAACTTTAGGAAAAATATCTATCAATTGTATTGCAATTATATTTTTTATAGTATGTTTATTAGCTTTGAGAAAATATAAGTTAAACCCTGTATATGTTATGATAGGGAGTGGAGTAGCTGGTGCAATAATTTATAATTTGTTGGGAGTAGTGTAAAATGATAGTTGGATTGACAGGTGGAATAGCTAGTGGAAAATCAACAGTGAGTAATTTTTTTAGAGCTTTGGGAGTAAAAATTGTTGATGCAGATCTAGTAGCTAAACAGATAAGTGAGAAAGAGGAGATAATAAAAGGTATTATAGAGATCTTTGGAACAGATATATTAGATGAAAACAGAGAGATTTCAAGAGTAAAATTGAGAGAAAAAGCTTTCAAAAATAAAGAGTTATTAGGAAAATTAAATCTTTTAATACATCCAAGAGTGATTGATTACTTTGAACAGAGCAAAAAAAATACACCTGAAGAGGAGATTGTAATTTTTGATGTACCTCTTTTGTATGAGGCACATATGGATAAACTTTGTGATAAGATTATAGTAGTAGGAGTAGGAAAAGAGTTACAGATAGAGAGAATAATGTTGAGAGATGGTAGCAGTAGAGAGATTGCTGAAAAAATAATATCTTCTCAGATGTCTCTTGAAGATAAGATGAAAAGAGCAGATATTGTAATTATGAATGAAGCTGGACTGGAAGAGTTAAAAGAGAGAGTAATATCTGTGTATAAAAAATTAAAAGAGAGGTAATCGAATGAAAATAGTAGCCCCAGCGGGAAATATGGATAGATTTTATGCAGCTGTGAAAGCAGGAGCTCAAGAGATATATATGGGACTTAAAGGTTTTGGAGCAAGGAGAAATGCTGAAAACTTTACCCTTGAAGAGTATAAAGAGGCATTGGACTATGCTCATAAGAGAGGTGTAAAAATATTTTTAACATTAAATACAATAATGTTTGAAAAAGAGATGGAGTTTTTATACCCAAACTTAAAAGTGCTTTATGAACATGGTTTAGATGCAGTAATAGTTCAAGATTTAGGATATTTTAAGTATATGAAAGAGAATTTTCCTAACTTAGAATTCCATGGAAGTACACAGATGACAGTTGGAAATCACTATGAGGCTGAGTATCTGAGAAAGCTTGGATTTACAAGAGTTGTACTACCAAGAGAGATGTCTTTTGAGGAGATAAAATCTATAAGAGAGAACACAAGTATTGAGTTAGAGATATTTGTTTCAGGAGCTTTATGCATATGCTACTCTGGAAATTGCTATATGAGTAGCTTTATAGGAAGTAGAAGTGGAAATAGAGGTATGTGTGCTCAACCTTGTAGAAAAAAATATGAGAATAGTGAGGGAGAGAAGGGGTATTTACTAAGCCCTAAGGATCAATTACTAGGTTTTGAAGAGATAAAGAGATTGAAGGAGATAGGGATTGAAAGCATAAAGATAGAGGGACGTATGAAGGATCCCAACTATGTTTTTGAGACAGTATCATACTACAAAGAGTTGATAAATGGAGTAAAAGTTCAAGAGAAGAGTTCAGAACTATTCAATAGAGGATATAGCAAGGGGTATTTCTATGGAAATGATAACTATATAATGAATAGAGATTACTCATTTAATTTAGGTAAAAACTTGGGAGTTTTAAATGGTAAGGAGTTAAAACTGAAGAGTAAAGTCATACTAGGAGATGGAATCATATATCTTTCAAAAGATTTTGAAAAATTAGGTGGAGGATATATAAATAAGATAGAGCTAAAATCAGGAGATATGAGTAAAAAAAGTGCTGAATCTGGGAATATAATAGTGATGAGAGATGTTCCAAGAGGAAGTAAGTATGTTTTCAAAAGCTATTCTAAAGAGGTAAATGATGATGCTCAGAGTAGAATGAAAAAAGAGGAGCAAAGATTAGTTATCAATGGTAAGTTTAGAGGGGAACTAGGAGAGGTTCCAATGTTGGAATTGAGTGCTCTAAATAATCGTGGTATGGAGATAAAAGCTGTAGTCTATGGAGAGAAAGCTTTAGAAAAAGCTAGTAAAAAGGCTGTAACTGCTGAAGAGATAAGAGAAAAGGTATCAGAGATGGGAGAGAGTACATTCTCTTTAGGGGAGTTTGATTGTGAGTTAGCTGAAGGAATTTTTATGCCTATGTCACTTTTAAAATCTTTAAAAAGAGATTGTATAGCAGTATTAGAGGAGAAGTTAGTAGCTAGTTACAGAAGAAAAGCACCTGTAAAAAGAGAATTTACTGTTGAGCAAGAGACAAAGAGAAGAGTAGAGCTTGTGGCAATTGTATCTAATTATGAACAAGAGATGATAGTCAAAGAGCACGGGATAGATAGAATTTACAAAAGAGGAATTGATATTGCTAGAGAGGGAAAATTACAGGATCAAGATTTAAATAGTAAGTTGGCATCAAACCTTTATCAACTACTTGAAAATAATAATGATAAGGTGATGGTAAACTGGAATCTAAATGTAACAAATAGATATGCAGTGGAAGTTTTAGCAGAAACAGGAAAGGTAGAGAGTGTAATACTTTCACCAGAGATTAGTTTTGAAAAGATAAAAGAACTTGGAAAAACATCTGTAAAAAAAGCAATTTTAGGATATTCAAAGTTGAAGGGAATGTATATTGAGTTACCTCTATTTGAAAATGATAGAGAGATATTAAAAAATGATGAAGGAGATATCTTTACAGCTATAAAAAATGACAGTGGGAATACAGAGATATACCTAGACAGACCTTTAAATATACTAAATGATTTAGCTAAGTTAGATGAACTATTGATAGATGAAGTTGTCTTAGAATTTAGTATTGAAACTGGAGCAGAGGTAGAGAAGGTCTTAACAGATATGAAAAATAGAAAAGGCTTCTATAAACCATATAATTATGAAAGAGGAGTGTACTAAACTATGTCTAAAAAAACAGTGAGAAATTTAGGAACTTGGTTTGGATTGGGAGATTTACCAAAAGCCCCAGGGACTTTTGGAACTTTAGGAGGGATTCCTGTATTTATATTTTTATCTTTTATAAGAGGTTTTTTTCCGAATAATATGGTGTACAACTCATTTTATTTTATGTTTTTAATGACTTTCTTTGCAATCTCCGTATATGTTTCTGATATTTGTGAGAGAGAGATTTTTAAAAAAGAGGATCCACAAAATGTAGTAATAGATGAAGTTTTAGGATATTTAACAACACTTTTTTTGATAAATCCAGTAGGTGTGTATCAAAATATTGTAGCTATTGTTTTGGCTTTTGTAATATTTAGAATCTTAGATATTACAAAGATAGGTCCAATTGATAGAGCTCAACACTTTGAAAATGGAGTTGGAGTGGTATTGGACGATTTCTTAGCTGGAGTGATAGGAAACTTTATAATGGTTTGTATTTGGACAATTTTCTTTTAGGGGGAGTAGTTAGTTATGAAAGTAGGAGTTATACTTGTAGGGACAGAGCTACTAAATGGTGGAATGATAGATACTAACAGCATCTATATAGCTGAAGAGTTGAATAAATATGGCTTGGAGATGGAGTTTAAAATCGTAGTTAGAGATTTTAAAGATGAGATATATAGAGCTATTGATTACTGTAAAAAAAATGTAGATTTGATAATAATGTCTGGTGGACTTGGTCCAACATTAGATGATATAACTAAAGAGGTAATTGCAGAGTATGTAAATAAACCTTTGGTGGTAGATGCTGAGGAGTTAGAGGAGCTAAAGGATAAATTTATCAAAGGTGGATATACATTTACAGAGATAAATAAGAAAGAGGTTGAAAAACCTGAGGGATCAGTAACTTTTAAAAATGATGTGGGAATGGCTCCAGCTGTATATATAGATGATATAGTTGCTTTTCCTGGAGTTCCTAGAGAGTTATATAATATGCTACCAAAATTTTTAGCTTGGTATACAAAAGAAAAAAATTTAATAGATGATGAGATATATATTAAAGATCTAATAACTTATGGTATGCCAGAATCTATATTAGATAAGGAAGTAAGGGAGTTTTTTACAGAGGAAGGGATATATTATGAGTTCCTTGTAAAGGACTATGGAATACTAATTAGACTGCAAAGTAAAAGAAGTAATAAAAATAAAGTGGAAAAAATCATAAAAAAGATATATAATAAAATAGGTAAGTTTATCTTTGGAGAAGATAATGATAGATTAGAAGGAAAAGTTGTTGAGTTATTAAGAGAGAATAAATTAAGTATTTCAACAGCTGAGTCTTGTACTGGTGGAATGTTAGCAAGTAGATTGATAGATGTTTCAGGAGTATCTGAAGTTTTTTACGAAGGGATAGTTTCATATAGTAATGAATCAAAGATGAAAAGACTTGGAGTAAAAAAAGAGACACTTGAAAAATACGGAGCAGTAAGTGAGGAAACTGTAAGAGAGATGGTTATGGGATTACAAACAGATGTTGGACTTGCTACTACAGGAATAGCTGGACCAGAAGGAGGGACTGAAGAGAAACCCGTAGGTCTTGTATATATGGGAATAAAAATAAAAGATAGAGTATATGTAGAGAAGAGAGTTTTTAAAGGAGATAGGAATAAAATAAGAGAGAGAACAGTATCTCACACTCTTTTTACTCTGATAAAAATTTTAAATGAGGATGTGTGATAGATGAGCAGTATAGGTGAAAGAATAAAAAAAAGTAGAAATGATAGAGGCTTGTCCTTGAGAGAATTGGCAACAAGAGTGGAATTGTCAGCTAGTTTTTTATCTCAAATAGAGCAGGGAAAGGCATCTCCTTCTATTGAAAATTTAAAAAAGATTGCTACATCTTTAGATGTAAAAGTTAGTTATCTAATAGAAGATGAAGAAGAAAGACAGAATACAGAATTAGTTAGAAAAGATGGAAGAAAGTATATAGAGAGTCTAGATTCAAATACTAAGATGGCTTTACTAACAACATCTAATATAGATAAGGCTATGGAACCTATACTTTATGAAATAGGACCATTTGGAGAGAGTGGTAGAAGTTATTACAGTCATCATGGAGAAGAGTTCATATACATAGTAGAGGGAAAGTTAGATGTATATATAGATGATGTTATTCACAGTTTGAACGAGGGAGACAGCCTATATTTTAAATCTAGTCAAAGACATAGATTTAAAAATAATACAGATAAAACTACGAAGGCTATATGGGTTGTAAATCCACCTTCATTTTAATAAAAGTTTACGGAGGTAAAAATTTAGTATGAAATTAGAGATAAAAGTGTTAAACTCAATGAGATTAACAAAACTTTTAATAGCTGCAAGTAGATGGCTTTCAAAATATGCAGATATTTTAAATGATTTGAATGTTTATCCTGTACCAGATGGAGATACAGGGACAAATATGTCAATGACACTACAAGCAGTAGAAAATGAGTTAGTGAAACTAAATCACGAGCCAAATATGCAGGAGCTTGTAGAGATAGTGTCAGAAGCTGTACTTTTAGGTGCGAGAGGAAACTCTGGAACAATCTTATCTCAGATAATCCAAGGGTTCTTAAGTGCTATTAAAGATAAAGATGAAGTAGGAGTAGAGGACGCTATAAAAGCTTTTGAAATGGCAAAAGAGAGAGCATATCAAGCTGTATCACAACCAGTAGAGGGAACAATGCTAACTGTAATCAGAAGAGTAGCAGAGGAAGCAGCTGTATATGAAGGGGATAGAGATGATTTTATCTTATTCTTAGTACATTTAAAAAATGTAGCTAAAGAAGCAGTAGAGGAGACACCAAACCTTTTACCAAAGTTGAAAGAGGCTGGAGTTGTAGACGCTGGTGGTAAGGGAATTTTCTATGTACTTGAGGGATTTGAGAAGTCTATAACTGATCCTGAAATGTTAAAGGATCTAGAGAGAATAGTTCAGTCTCAAGCTAAGAGAAAAGAGAGAATGGAATATACTTATCAAGAGGCTGAAGATATAAAATTCAGATACTGTACAGAGTTTATAATAGAAGAGGGGAACTTTGATCTTGATGGGTACAAAAAAGAGATTATGAATCTAGGAGACTCAATGGTTTGTGCACAAACTACATCTAAAACTAAGACTCATATCCATACAAACAACCCAGGTCAAGTATTAGAGATAGCTCTAAGACATGGACAGTTAAATAATATAAAAATTGAAAATATGTATTTCCAACATAAGAATCTTTTAATTAGTGATAAAGATATTGAAAATGGAGAAAAATATATAATAAAGAATGAAAATTCAGAAAGAGTAGCATATTTTGCTATTGTAGATAACAAAAATCTTGGAAACTACTATCTTGAAGCTGGTGCTACAGGGGTATTGATAGGTGGACAAACACAAAACCCAAGTGTACAAGATATAGAGGAAGGATTGAAAAATATAAGTTGTGAAAAGATCATAATTCTTCCAAATAATAAGAATATCATCTCAACTGCTAAGATTGCTGCAGAGAGATCAGAAAAAGAGGTACTTGTAGTTGAAACTACAACAATGTTAGAAGGGTACTATCTAATAAAAAATAGAGATGAAAAATTAGACGAGCTATTGAAGAGAGTTAAAAATAACTTCTCAATAGAGATCACACAAGCTGTTAGAGATACTAAGGTAGAGGATTTAGTGATCAAAGTTGGAGAGTATATAGCTATTATCAATGGAAAAATTAAAATGAAAGCTGATACTTTAGCAGATTTAAATGAGAAATTGATAAAAGAGTATGTATCTTCAGATACTTTAGAGGTAACAATCTCTTATGGAAAAGATAATAATAAAGAGGCTAATGACATTTTTAATCAACTATCTTCAGTTGAGAAAAAAGAGTTATACAGTGAGCAGGAGAATTATCCATACTATATCTATATTGAAAATAGAGATAGAAACCTTCCAGAGATAGCTATTGTTACAGACTCAACATCTGATTTGACACCAGAACTAATCGGAGATCTAAATATAGATATTATCCCACTAAAAGTAAAATTAGGTGATAATTACTATAGAGATGGAGTAGAATTGAGTAAAAAAGAGTTTTGGAAGAAGATTGTAAGTGAATCTATAATTCCAAAGACTTCTCAACCTTCACCAGCAGAGTTTAAAGAGATTTATGAGAGATTATTTAAGAAGGGATATAAAAAGATTATCTCTATACATATCTCAAGTAAATTGAGTGGAACTCAGCAGGCAGCTAGAGTTGCTAAAGGTATGGTTAAAAAAGGTGAGAACATAACAATAGTTGATTCTAAAGCTGTTGCTATGTCATTGGGATACCAAGCTTTAGAAGCAGCAAGAATGGCAAAAGAGGGAGTAAGCGAAGAGACTATCCTAAATAGATTGTATCAACTTCAAGATAAGATTAAACTTTATTTTGTTGTAAATGAGATCAGCTATTTAGAAAAAGGTGGTAGAATAGGAAGAGCTTCTTCTATAATAGGAGGATTTTTAAAAGTAAAACCTATTTTAAAACTGGAAAATGGAGAGATTTCAGTTCAAGGAAAAGCTTTTGGAGAAGCTGGAGCTGCTGGTTATATGGAGAGATTAATAAAGGCAGAGAGCAAAAAAACAAGTATGATAATGTATACAGCTTGGGGTGGAACTAATAAAGAGCTTTCAAGTGCTGATGAGATAAAAAATCAACAGAGTGGAAATAGTAAAATAGAGTACAGAGGAAGATTTGAGATCGGAGCAACAATTGGATCACATACAGGTCCTGTATTTGGATTTGCAATTATTCCAAAAATAATGTAGTAAAAAAAGAGGAGTGTAGAGACTCCTCTTTTTGCTAATAAAACTGTGGCTTTCTTCAATAAAAAATATAAATTTTATAATTTTTTATAGTGTTATAAAATAAAAATATTTGCTTATTTGGAAAAATAGGAGTATACTTTAAATAATTAAACTAAATGGGAATGACTTATGATAGTCATTTTTTTATTGAATCATAAATTAACATTGTTTTTAAATTTTTTAAAATATTATAACTTAATTAAGGAGAGTGGAAATATGAAATTTTCAAGTTACCTAGATCCGAATCTAATTTTTACAGATCTGAAAGGAAAAAATCCTGAAGAAATAATAGTAGAAATGATAGAGAAAATTGCTGAAAAGGATAAAAAGGTAAAAGCTTCAAAAACTTTAATTGAAGAAGCTGTTATAAAAAGAGAGAAAGAAATTTCTACTGGAATAGGGCACGGTATTGCTATTCCTCACGCTAGAATCGAGAATTTAAATGATTTTATTGTTGCAATAGGATTATTAGATGAAGCAGTTGAGTGTGAAATTGCTGCAACTCACCAAAATGATAAGGTAAATCTTGTATTCTTAATAATTTCAGACGTATTAAAAAATAAAAACATCTTAAAAGTTATGAGTGCTGTTTCAAAATTAGCTTTAAAACAGGGAGATCTTTTAGAAAAAATAAAAGCTGAGAGAAATCCTAAAAAAGTTATAGAGTATTTCAATAAAGCTAATATAGAGTTTGAACACAAAATAGTAGCAGAAGATGTATTGAGTCCAGATGTAAAACCTGCTACACCAGACAATACTTTGGAAGAGATAGCTAAAAGATTGATATTAGAAGAGACTAGTGGTTTACCAGTGGTGGATAAAAATGGAAAGTTTTTAGGAGAGATCACAGAGAGAGAGTTAATAGATTATGGTATGCCTGAATATCTATCTCTTATGGGAGACTTGAACTTTTTAACAGTAGGAGAACCATTTGAAGAGTATTTGATGAATGAGTCAAAGGTTACAATAGAGAAATTATACAGAGTTTCAGATGAGATAGTTATAGATGGAAAAACACCAATAATGGAGATCTGCTTTATTATGGTAAATAAAGGAATAACTAGATTATATGTTGTAGATAATGGAAAATATCATGGAATGATAAAAAGATCAGACATAATTAAAAAAGTTTTACATATCTAATATTGATAATATCGTGTATAGCGGGGGGAGATGAACTAAGGAGGAAAATAAAAAAATGATACATATAGTAATAGGATTGGTAGTTTTTATTGTGGTATTCTACTTGATGATAACAGAGAAAGTACCACAAGCTTGGGCAACAATGTTAGGTGGATTAATAATGGCATTGGTTGGAATAATTGATGAAGAAAATGCACTAGAGGCTATATCAGAGAGACTTGAAATTTTATTTCTTTTGATTGGTATGATGATAATTGTTCACTTGGTATCTGAAACAGGGGTATTCCAGTGGTTTGCAATTAAAGTAGCTCAATTAGTAAGAGGAGAACCATTTAGATTGGTAGTTCTTCTAGCTGTTGTAACAGCTCTATGTTCAGCATTTTTAGATAACGTTACAACAATATTGCTAATGGCTCCAGTATCTATCTTATTGGCAAAGCAATTAAAACTAGATCCTTTCCCATTTGTAATAACAGAGGTAATGTCTGCAAATATTGGTGGATTGGCTACATTAATAGGTGACCCTACACAGTTGATCATAGGAGCAGAGGGAGGATTAGGATTTAACTCATTCTTACTAAATACAGCACCAATGTCAATTATAGCTATGATTATCTTAATAGCTAATGTGTATATAATCTATGGTAGACAGATGAGAGTTTCAAATGAATTGAAAGCAAGAATTATGGAATTGGATTCATCAAGAAGTTTGAAAGAACCAAAATTATTGCAACAAGCAGCAGTAATTTTTGCTCTTGTATTAGTAGGATTTATATTAAATAACTTTATAAATAAGGGACTTGCAATAATCTCATTATCAGGAGCAATATTCTTGGTAGTTATTGCTAAAAGAAATCCAAAGGATATATTAGAACATGTAGAGTGGGAGACACTATTCTTCTTTATAGGATTGTTTATGATGATTAGAGGAATAGAAAACTTAAACATTATAAATATAATAGGAGATAAAATTATACACTTAACAGAAGGTAAATTTGATCTAGCTGTTATAGCTGTAACTTGGTTGTCAGCAGCTTTTACATCTGTAATAGGAAACGTTGCCAATGCAGCTACTGTCTCTAAGATTCTAGGTGTTATGATACCTTCATTTGATGGACTAGGAAATACTCAGGCTTTTTGGTGGGCATTATCATTTGGTTCATGTTTAGGTGGAAATATAACTATTCTAAGTTCTGCAACTAACGTGGTTGCTGTTGGAGCAGCAGCAAAAGCTGGATGTAAAATAGACTTCTTTAAATTCTTTAAATTTGGAGGACTTATAGCTTTTGAAACACTATTAGTTGGAACATTATATCTATACGTAAGATATATGTAATTAAAAGGATTAAAAAAAACAAATAAATGTGTTAAAATATGGAGTGGAGTAAAATTCACTCCTTTTATATTTCCAGAGAATTAGTAGTAGATTATAAAGTACTGGGAGGAAATGACTTGAAAAATTTTATAAAAAAACTAAAAGAAAAGATATTAAAAGAGGAAAACATAGAGTATGAAGAGGCAAAAGAACTTTTAAAGATATCAGTAGATGATACAGAGATGTTAGATGAGCTGTGTAATTCAGCAAATGAGATAAGAAAAGTATTTTGTGGGGAGAGATTTGATCTATGTACTATTACTAATGCAAAATCTGGAAGATGTAGTGAAGATTGTAAATATTGTGCTCAATCTAAATATTTTAAAACAGGAATAGAGGAGTATTCACTAATATCTAAAGAGAAAGCTCTAGAGGAAGCTAAAAAAGTTGAGAGTGAAGGGGCTCATAGATACTCTCTAGTAACAAGTGGGAGAGGAATTGGGAAAAATTCTAAAGAGATTGAGTTATTAGAGGAGACATATAATTTGTTAACTAATGATACAAAGTTATCCCTATGTGCTTCACATGGAATATGTGATGAAGAGGTATTGAGAAGATTATACAGAGCTGGGGTGAAGACTTATCACCATAATTTAGAGACTTCAAGAGATTTTTATGGGAATATCTGTACAACTCATACTTATGATGAGAGAATAAACACTATAAAATTGGCTCAAAAAGTTGGGTTACAAGTGTGTAGTGGTGGAATTTGGGGACTGGGTGAAAGTGATGAAGATAGGTTAAAAATGGGATTTGAATTAAAAAGACTCGGTGTTTTTTCAGTTCCAATCAACATATTAACTCCTATTCCAGGAACACCTTTAGAGAATAGTAAACCGGTGAATGAGAAAGAGATATTGAGAATGATTGCAATCTATAGATTTGTTTTACCCAAAGCTTATTTGAGATATGCAGGAGGAAGAATTAAACTGGGAGAGCTTCAAGAAAAAGGGATAAAGTCTGGAATAAATTCGGCACTTACAGGAAATTTCTTAACAACTACAGGAACTACAATCCAAAAGGACAAAGAGATGATAAGGAGAAATGGATATGAAGTTTGATAGAGGTTTTTTTATAATAGGAACAGATACAGATATAGGAAAAACTTATGTGAGTTCTCTGTTGTACAAAGGGATAAAAGAGGTTGAAGGGAGTTATTACAAACCTATTCAAAGTGGTTGTATCAGAAGAGATGGAGAGCTATATGCTCCAGATGTAGAGTTTGTATGCTCTATGAATGAAAAAGAGTATGACAAGAATATGGTGACATATACCTTAGAAGCAGAGGTTTCACCACATCTAGCTAGTGAGTTAGAAGGCATTAAGATAGATATTGAGAGAATAAGAGAGGCTTGGATCGAATTAAAAGAGAAATATAGATATATGTTGGTAGAGGGAGCTGGTGGTCTATATGTACCATTAATAAGAGATAAATTTTATATTTTTGATTTGATAAAAGAGCTAGATCTGCCAATTATCTTAGTGTGTGGAAGTAAAGTTGGGGCAATCAATCATACAATTTTGACGATAGAAGCTCTAAAAAAAATGGGTATATCTATTCACGGATTGGTATTTAATAGAGTGAGTGAGGATCTAGAGTCAAATTACTTTGAAAAAGATAATATAGATGTGATATTGAAATTGAGTGGAATAGAGAGATCTCTATTGGTAAACTCTGGTCAGAGAGAGATTCCTAAAGAGGAGTTACAAAGATTTTTGGAGATAGAGGTATAGATTATGGAAAGATTAAGTGAATTACAGAAAAAGGATTTAAAATATATTTTTCACCCTTGTTCTCAAATGAAAGACTATGAAGAGTTGCCACCTATGGTTATAAAAAAAGCTGAAGGGATATACTTAGAAGATGAGTTTGGAAATAGATATATGGATTGTGTATCTAGCTGGTGGGTAAATCTTTTTGGTCATTGTAATCCTAGAATAAACAAGGTTATCAAAGATCAAATTGATAGTTTAGAGCATGTTTTATTTGTAAATTTTTCACATGAACCTGCTATAAGATTGAGTGAAGAGCTATCGAAGGTAGTTCCCAAAGGAATTGAAAAATTTCTATTTGCTGATAATGGATCTTCAAGTATAGAGATGGCATTAAAACTTAGTTTTCAATATCAACAACAGAAAGGGAATGTAGGAAAAACAAAGTTTATATCATTGACAAATGCCTACCATGGAGAGACTGTTGGAGCATTGGGAGTTGGTGATATAGATATATTCACAAAAACATATAGACCATTGATAAAAGAGGGAATGAAAGCTGAGAAGCCAGAGTGCTATAGATGCCCCTATGGAGAGAATTTTAACTCTTGTGATGCACAGTGTTTTGAAAAGATGGAGGAGCTCATAGAGAAAAATCATCAAGAGGTGTCAGCTGTTATAATTGAACCAGTAGTTCAAGGTGCTGGTGGTATGAGGATATACTCACCAAAATATATAAAAAAGTTGAGAGAGTTGACTTTAAAGTATGATATACATTTGATTGCTGATGAGATAGCTGTGGGATTTGGAAGAACAGGGAAGATGTTTGCTATGGAGCACTCTGGTGTGAGTCCAGATATTATGTGTATGTCTAAAGGGCTTACAGCTGGATATTATCCTATGGCAATAGTTGGAATAACTCAAGAGATCTATGATGGCTTCTATGCTGATTATTTAGAGGGGAAATCGTTTCTACACTCACATACATATTCAGGGAATCCAATAGGTTGTAGAATAGCTCTAGAGGTACTAAATATATTTAGAGATGAGAATATATTAGAGGTTATTGAGAGAAAAGGTAGATATCTAAGAGAGAGAGCAGAGTCACTGTTTAAAGATCATAAGTATATAGGTGAATATAGACAGATTGGAATGATAGGAGCATTGGAGTTTGTAGCTGATAAAGAGAGCAAAGAGCTATTTCCAAGTGAAGATAGAGTAGGATATGAGATATATAAGATAGCATTGAAGAAGGGGGCTCTATTGAGACCATTAGGAAATGTAATATATTTTATGCCACCATACATAATAACAGAGGAAGAGATAGACAAGATGTTAAGAATATGTAAAGAGTCTATTGATGAGTATATTAGTAGGAGAAAAAATGGATAAAAAGGTATTGGTAGAGGAGTTAAATAGATTGAAGGATAGCTCTAATTATAGAAGTTTAACTCTTCAGAATGAAAATGGCTTAAATCTATCATCTAATGATTATCTAGGATTGGGAAAGGATAGAAGTTTGAGAGAGGAGTTTTACAGAGATAATTTACCAAGATTGTCTTCGAGCTCTTCTAGATTGATAGATGGATCTTATGATGAGATTATGGAGTTGGAGAGAAGAGCAGAAGAGATATATGGAAAACCTTGTATTATGTTTAATTCAGGCTATGATGCAAACTCCTCTTTGATTGAAACATTTACTACTAAAGATACTCTAATTCTCACAGATAGATTAAACCATGCAAGTATCTATGATGGAATAATCCATAGTAAGGCTACTTTTCTAAGATATAAGCATTTAGATCTTAGGAACTTAGAGGAGTTATTAAAAAAATATAGTGAGAGATACGCTGATATTTTAGTAATTTCAGAAAGCATATACAGTATGGATGGAGATATTGCTGATATTGAGAGGTTGGTAGCTTTAAAAAAAGAGTATAACTTCACTCTTATGATAGATGAGGCTCACTCGTATGGAGTATATGGATATGGGATCACCTATAATTTAAAATTGGTAAAAGATGTAGATTTTCTTGTAATTCCATTGGGAAAAGGTGGTGGCTCAGTTGGAGCTATGGTATTTTGTGAAAGAGAGTTTAAAGAGTATATAGTGAATAGAAGTAGAAAATTTATATACTCTACAGCACTTCCACCTATCAATAGTTGTTGGAATCTTTTTATTCTCAATAAAATGAATGACTTTGAAGAGAGAAGAGCAAAGTTGGAGATATTGAAAAACTATACTTTAAAACTATTGAAAGAGAATGGCATAAAAACTGAATCAACTACACATATTATTAGTATAGTTATTGGAGATAATGAGAGAGTAGTTAAAATATCTGATAATATGAGGAGAAAAGGGTACATACTTTATCCAATAAAAGAGCCTACAGTGCCAAAGGGAACAGCTAGATTTAGAATTGGATTGAACCTGAATATAACACACTTAGAGATAGAAAAGTTTGTAGAGGAGCTAAGAGATGAAATTAATTCTGTTCTTTAATGGATGGGGTATGGATGAGAGAGTAGTAGAAGATGTAGATCTGCCTAATGACTATGTTATAGAGATTTTAAACTATCCCTATACAATCTCCACAGATTTAGATAGATATGAGGATATAGTACTTGTAGGTTGGTCATTTGGTTGTTACTACTTGAGTAAGTTTGTATTGAGTCAGAAGAGAAAATTTAAAAAAGTAGTGGCTATCAATGGAAATGGAGAGGTCATTGGAAAAAATGGAATCAATCCTAAGATGTTTGAGTATACACTATCTACTCTCACTCCAGAAAATCTATTAAAATTTTATAAAAATATGGGAATAGAGAGTGAGTTTAAGAAACCTCTAAAGAGATTTGAAGAGATAAAAGATGAGTTGGAATATTTTAAAGCTAATTATCTGCCTATTGAGAATGTGTTTACAGAGATGATAATAGGAAAAGATGACAGAATTATACCAAGTTTGAAGCAGAAAAGATATTGTGAGGAGAGAGGAATTTTGTATAAAGAGTTAGATATGGGACACTATCCCTTTGATATTATAAGATCTTGGGGGGAAATAGTATGAATTTTGATAAAAAATTTTCCAACTACGAGGAAAATGCTAAGGTACAGAAAGAGGTTGCTTTAAAGCTTGTGAAATTCCTACAGGAGAAAGGGGTAAAAAAAGATAAAAATGTCTTGGAGATAGGTTGTGGAACAGGTATGTTTACTAGAGAGTTTGTGAAAGAATTTACTCCTAAATCCTTAATCTTAAATGATATGTATGATATTCAAAATTATTTAAAGGGTATAAACTATGATAAATTTTTACTTGGAAATATAGAGGAATTGAGCATACCAAAAAGTGATTTAGTAGTCTCAAGCTCTGTTTTTCAATGGTTGAATAATTTTACTAAAGTGATGGAAGAGATTTCAAAATCTACTACTGAATTGGGATTTTCAATATATTTAGAGGGAAATCTAGAGGAGATAAAGGATCACTTTGGAGTTTCATTAAAATATCTTACACTGGATAATGTGGTTGAGATTTTAACAAGTCTCTACTCAAAAGTAAAGTGGAAAAAAGAGAGTATAGAGATAAACTTCCCAACTCCACTAGAAGCATTAAGACACTTGAAAAATACAGGAGTCACTGGATTTGAAAGAAGTAGTGTTGGAAAAATCAGAAGTTATAACAAGACTACTTTAACATATTCTGTTGGATATTTTTATTGTAGCTCTCTATAAAATAATTTAGTTTAATAAAAAAGGAAAAAATTACTAAGAGGTAATATTTTTCCTTTTTCTTTATGTTATATCTATTTAATTCCTAGATAATAGGCAATATTAGCATTTTTCTCTATTCTTCCTTTGATTTTAGAAGTAGGACAGCTAAGTATAGTTGTAACTCCAGGACCATGTCCAGCTTTGATGCAATCACTGTGTACAACAACTCCAATAGTTACAGATCCTTTTAGATAATCTCTACCAAAACAGTTGTTGCAATCTCTAAGTAAAACTAGATCTCCGAATCTAAGTTTATCAATACCATATTTTTCATTTGCCTCTTTATCTCCAGTCATAATATCATAATCTCCAGAAAATGCTGTAGAACTTCCAACTCCAGATCCCATAAGATATGGTGGAATCTCAGTGACAACTGGAACCTCAAGACAACCCTCATCACTTATTCTTATATCAAATTTTTCTAAAAGTTCTGGATCTATATTCATACAAGTAATATCTTCAAAGTTTTCAATCTTCAATCCTTGTCCATAAGCTTTTATTAAGATCTTATCGTCTAGAGATAATTTTTCAAGTGTTTCATCATCAAAATATACCAGAGTATGTTCAATACCACCATGACCTCCAGTGACAAAACCAGTAGCTCCTTTAGCATCACCAGAAACAATTTTAGCTGTATTACCAATACAAGCAAGTAACATCATAGCTGTATTTTCTGCCACATTTTCATTTCTAACACTAACTCCAGGCTCAATATGATCTCCTACCCACTTCATGCAAGAGTCTCCAACCTTTACATTGTAACATATACCACCAGTAGCTGGTAATATCATAGGTTCTCCCTCTCTACTTATTCTGTATGGTGAAGAAACAATAGGACTATGCACCTTTCCTCCAACTGATTGCATAACTAAATTCTCTTTGTTTGTTTTTATCATAACCTTCCTCCTAATGTTTAGACTCTTTTTATATCTTAATACATTTTTACTAGCAAGTAAAGATATATTATATTATTTGACATTTTCCCTATTTTGAGTTAATATCTTTTATATAACATCTATTAAAAATATTTTTGCAGGAGGCTTTTATGAAGTGTATTATAACTGTTGTAGGAACAGATAAAGTTGGAATTATTGCTAAAGTTTGTACATATCTATCAGAAGCAAATATTAATATTCTTGATATTTCTCAAACTATTGTAAGCGGATACTTTAATATGTTGATGATTGTTGATGCAGACAAAGCTACTAAACCATTAGAGGCATTTACAGATGATCTAATAAATATAGGTGACGATTTAGGGGTAAAAGTTACAGTTCAACATGAAGACATATTTAATTGTATGCACCGTATATAATAACTAAGGAGGATTCACAATGATTTCTAGAGTAGAGATTCAAGAAACAAATAGAATGATAACAGAGTCAAATCTAGATGTACGTACTATAACTATGGGAATTAGTCTTTTAGATTGTGCAGACCCTGATGTAGATGAGTTTAATAAAAAGATTTATAAAAAAATTACAACTTATGCAAAAGATTTAGTAAAAGTAGGAGATGAGATTTCTAAGCAGTTTGGAATACCAGTTGTAAATAAGAGAATATCTGTAACTCCAATAGCTATTGCAGCAGCAGGTTGTAAAACAGATTCATATGTAAGTATAGCAAAAACTTTAGATAAAGCAGCAAAAGATTGTGGAGTGAATTTTATTGGTGGATTTTCAGCACTTGTACATAAAGGATGCACTCCAGCAGATAGAATATTAATAGATTCTATACCTGAAGCAATGAAAGTTACAGAGAGAGTATGCTCATCTGTAAATGTTGGAACTTCAAGAAATGGTATAAATATGGATGCTGTTAAGAGAATGGGAGAGGTAATTGTTGAGACAGCAGAATTGACAAAGGATATTGATTGTTTAGGTTGTGCTAAACTTGTAGTTTTCTGTAATGCAGTTGAAGATAATCCATTTATGGCAGGGGCTTTTCATGGAGTTGGAGAGGCTGATTGTGTAATCAATGTGGGAGTAAGTGGACCAGGAGTTGTAAAAAGAGCTCTTGTAGAGGCAAAGGGAGCAGACTTTGAAACACTTTGTGAAGTTGTTAAAAAGACAGCATTTAAGATAACTAGAGCAGGACAGATAGTAGCACAGGAAGCAGCTAGAAGATTGAATGTTCCATTTGGAATAATTGACCTATCATTAGCACCTACACCAGCAGTGGGAGATAGTATAGCAGAGATATTTCAAGAGATGGGATTGGAACATGCAGGAGCTCCAGGAACTACAGCTGCCTTGGCTATATTGAATGACAATGTAAAAAAAGGTGGAGTTATGGCTTCATCTTATGTAGGTGGATTGAGTGGAGCTTTTATTCCAGTAAGTGAGGATCATGCTATGATAGAAGCAGCTAAAATAGGAGCATTGACATTGGAGAAATTGGAAGCAATGACTTGTGTTTGTTCAGTTGGATTAGATATGATAGCTATTCCAGGAGATACATCAGCTTATACAATCTCTGGAATAATTGCAGATGAGTCAGCAATAGGAATGGTAAATAATAAGACTACTGCAGTTAGAATTATTCCTGTAATAGGAAAGGGTGTAGGAGAGATGGTTGAGTTTGGTGGCTTACTAGGTTATGCACCAATTATGGCTGTAAATAAGTTTAAATGTGATGATTTTATAAAAAGAGGTGGAAGAATACCAGCTCCAATACACAGTTTTAAAAACTAGATTAAAAAATAGAAATATAAAAAAGTTACTTGTAATTGAGTACTACACCAATTACAGTAACTTTTTTTCTTTAATTTTATCTATCTTATTTTAATATATTTTTGAAAATAGAGTTAACTTTTCTAGGATTTTCAAGATTAGAGATGTGTCCAGCTTTCTTAACTCTATAGATTTTAGAATTTTTAACCTCTTTTTTCATTATTTCAGCTTCATAAAAAGGTCTAGGTAGATCATACTCTCCAGTGATAAAGTATGTTGGAACTTCAATAGAATTGAGAAGTTGTAAGGAATTTTCTCTTCCAAAGATTACCCTTCCTAAATTTACAATGGTATCTATCTTATCTTCAGGTATATTTTGTAACTTTTCTTTAAAATTTAAAAATAGCTCTCCATTTTTATCTATCATAGGACTAAAGAAAATAGGGGCAATCTTTTCAACTAATTGATCAGGTATTTTTCTATTTTTTTCAATGGTATCCAACATAGAGAAATAAAGATTTTTAGTCTGCTCAGGTTCAGCTCCAGAGAAAGAATCCATAATTATGATTTTTTCTATTCTATCCTTATCCAATTGATAAAGATATGGTGCTAACATCCCACCTACAGATAATCCTACATAGATATAGTTATCTACGTTTAAATTATCTAAAGTATTTTTAATAATCTCTGCCAAATTTTTTAGATCTATGATATTACTATTTTTTTCAGAATCTCCATGTCCAGGTAGATCAATAGCTATACATCTAAAACTATCTTTTAATAGATTTAGTTGAGGGAGCCACATATCTTTATCCCATAGATACGAGTGAATAAATACAACAGTTTTTCCTTTTCCAATATCTTTATATGCTAATTTCATAATTTATAACCTCCTGTAAATTATTAGAGATTATATCATATTGCTAAAAAAAAGAAAAGAAAAAATATAACACATGTAATTTTATAGATATAAAAATTATTCATCAATTATACTTATTTAAGATAAAAATATATGTTATAATTGAAAAAGATGATTGTTGAATCTGTTAACTTGAAATGAAAAAAAGGGAACAGATATGGAAATTGGTAATTAAATAATTTGTCTAAATTCATT
>NZ_JBEFNA010000029.1 GCF_040199715.1 Fusobacterium sp. SYSU M8D902 | reverse complement strand
AGTTTTAAATCTTTTTTTATATAACCGCACTCACTACAAGTTTTAGATGATGGATAAAATCTATCTGCTACTACTAGCTCAATTCCATTTAACTCTGTTTTATAGGTTATATATTGTCTAAACTTATGAAAACATTGTTTTCTTACTGAATCTGATAGATGCTTATTTTTCATCATTCCAGAAACATTCAAATCTTCTATTACAATTCTATATGGTTTGATTTTCACTATACTTGTCGTAACTTGATGAAGATAGTTATTTCTAATATTTGTTAGTTTCCTATGTATTAGTTTAGTTGTATTTTCTAATTTCTCTATATTTTTAGTTTTTATAAATTGACAACGTCCACCTCCTTCTTTTTTAATTTTATTCATCTCATATTTTCTACTTATTTGTCTTTGTTTCTGTTTTAATCTTTTTTCTAATTTTTTTACTTTTTTAGTTTTATTAATATTTTTAAAAACTTTTCCATCTGAACAAACAGCTAAATCTTTTAATCCTAAATCTATACCTAATGAAATATCTGTTAATTCTTCCTGCTTTTTATCAACTTCCACTCCAACAGATAGATACCAATATTTATTATCATAAGTAACTCTAGGATTATTATATTTAACTTCATTAGGTATTTGTTCATTTGTTTTTATCCAACCTACTTTTTCAATTAAGACTTTTTTCTCTTTAACTTTTAATTTTGAAGTATCATTGTAAAAACTAGGTTTACTTTTCTTTTTACTCTTAAATTTTGGCTTATTAGCTAAACCTTTAAAAAAATTTTTATAGGCATTACAAGCGTCTTTTACAGCTTGTTTGGTAACATTGTTTGATACTTCATTCAACCAAATTAGTTCTGACTTTTTTAGTTGAGTTAATTCTTTTCTGATAATTCCATCGCTAATAAATTTACCACCATTTCTATAATTTTCTTCCTGTTTCACAAGAGTATAATTATAGATAAACCTAGCAGTTCCAACACATTGCCACAATTTCTGTTCTTGCTCTTTGGTTGGATACAATCTAACTTTCTTTGCAAGTATCATCTCCTATTAACTCCTTAATCATTTTTTTTGCTTTATTAGCTCTTTTTCCTTGAAGTCTACAACTAAATACAGTAACTATTTGAATTAAATCTTCTACTAACTCTTGTTCCTCAGTTATCTCTGTATTGTCAATAATTTCGATTGTTGTTCCATACTTTTCACATAAATTTTCTATCAATTCATATCCAAATCTAACTAATCTATCTTTGTAAAGAATTACTATTTTATCAATCTCTGAATTAGTAATCATATCAATTAATTGATTTAGTCCTTTTTTATTATAGTTGATACCGCTTCCAATATCTGTTATTATCTCGAATTGATAACCTTTTGCGAACATATATGTTCTTACATTTTCAATTTGTCTTTCAAGGTCATCTTTTTGTTTGTTTGAACTAACTCTACAATAACCAATAATTTTTTTATTTGTTTTAGTTTTTATTTTCAGTCCTAAAAAATTATTAAGTTGTTCTTGAGAATAATATCTTGTTCCACCAGCAGTTACATAAGCAGGTTTAAAAGTATTATTCTTATCCCAATTTCTAAGAGTTTGAATTGTTTTTCCTATTTTATCTGCAAATTCTCCTATTGAGTAATATTTCATGTTATCACCTCAATAGTATTATATCATAATCTTTCAATATTTTGTAGATTTTTATATGAAGTTATATATTATTCACAACAGATTTAACCCTCCACAATTTTTTGAATCTTACATCAGATAATATCACTTTTACCATATTTTTACAAGGGTAATTTTGATATTCTACTCTACTTAGCCCCAAGTTTAAAATGGTGTTAATAATTTAACACCATTTTTAAGACTATTTACTATTTTTTACCTCAGCTATAAACTCATCCATTTTTACTATTCTCTCTTCAACTCTTGATTTTTCTGCAGCAAAAGCCATTATATGACTCTCTAAAGAAACTCTTGGGTTAGTTTTAGAATCATTTTTTCTTCCTAGACATAGATCAACAAAATCCTGCATAAGTCCTGTATCTCCTCCTCCATGTCCTCCTTCTAAAACTTCAGGAATGATCTCAGTCATCTTACCATTAGAGAAACGTCCCTCTCCCATTCCAAATTGGTAAACCTCTATATGGTTTTTACTATCATTTCCTCTTATTTCACCCTTAGTTCCCATTATTTTAATAGTTCTACAAACTTCATCTGTAAATGCTGACAAGTTAAATGTCACATTAACCCCATTCTTAAATTGAATTATTGTTACCATATTGTCCACTACATTGTTATCACACTTATACACACATCTTCCATATTTATTGCTTTTTAATGCATCTTCTAACCCCTCTACTGTCTGTATATCTGTTGCTACCAATGTAGGCCAAGCTCCTAGATTTTTATAATATATTTTTTTAGGAGAATAGATACAAGAATCTATATATTTACAATCTAAACATCTTTCAGCTGAATCCACTGGAGCATTTTCTCTTTTAAAATGAGTTAATTTTCCAAAAGAAGCGATCTTCTCACATTGACTTCCACCTAATAACCAAGATAAAATATCTAAGTCATGGCAACTTTTCTGTAAAATCAATGGACTTGTTTCATCTGAATTTCTCCAATTTCCTCTTACAAAACTGTGAGCAAAGTGGAAGTTTCCAATATTTTCATTGTGTTGTATATCTACAACATCACCTATTATTCCACTCTCTATTAGTTCTTTTAATTTACTGAAGAAAGGAGTGTATCTCAACACGTGACATACCATCACTTTTACCCCATATTTCTCTGCCAATTCAACTATTTTTATACACTCATCTGCCTTGTTAGACATAGGCTTTTCCAATAAAATATCATACCCTTTTTTCATAGCCTCTTGAATTGGTTCAAAGTGCATATCATCACCTGTTGCCAATATTATAGCATCACAAAATTTATCTTTTGCCAAAAAATCCTTCCAATCTTCAAAAACATACTCTGGCTTGATCCCATGTTTTTTTATCATCTCTTCCCTCTTTAGAGGATTTGGCTCTGCAACTGCTACTATTTCAGCCTCATCTGTTTTCTCTAAAATAAAATTAGCATATATATCTTTTCCTCTATTTCCTGCACCTATAACTCCTACTCTTAACATATCTTCTCCCTCTTTCAAATGTATTCTATTACTCTTTTACTGCCCCTGCCACTATTCCAGAAAGTATTTTTTTCTTAAAGATCAAATACATAACTATTGTTGGTAACATAACTAAAACAATCGCCGCTGAAAGTTTTGCCCAAGATCCACTACGTCCTACATAGCTCATAAGCATAGTTGTAAGTGTTACATTTTCTGAACTTGGCATATATAGATAAGGTGTATACATATCATTTAATATATCCACAGATTTTAAAATTATCAATGTCGCTGTAGCTGGTAAAATCAATGGAAATATTATCTTCCAATAGATTGTAAAGTATGAACACCCGTCTATTCTTGCACTCTCATCTAGAGAGAATGGAATTTGATCCATAAACTGCTTATAAACATAGATTTGTAAAATATCTGTAGATACATAGATGAGCATAGGAGCAAACAGTGTATCATACAGCCCTAATTTTCCTATTATTCCAAATCTAGTTATCTCTGCAATAAAACTTGGAACTAACATTGCCAAACTAAAGAATAGGAAGTAAACTTTCTTCAATTTAAACTCAAATCTACTCAAAGAGTAAGCTACCATACTACTTAAAATAACATTTATAACAACTGTTCCTACAACTAGTATAACTGAGTTTTTTAATCCTACTAAAATATTTCCCTTTTCAAAAACTTCTTTATAATTTTCAAGAGTAAATGGTGACGGTAATGATAGATGATTACCTAACGCAATCTGCTCTGGAGTCTTAAATGAAGATAAGAAAACCAATATTAATGGAAGTATGACAATCAAAGTTACCATTACAAAAATTCCGTGATTAAAAACATCAAATAACACTTTTTTTATCCTGTTTTTCATTTCATCACCACTTTTAATTTTTATGTACTTTCAAATGTTTTTTTATTTTTTCAGGCTCTAATATCATATTTTGAATAAGAGAAATTATTATAATCGCTATTATCAAAATTATTGCCATTGCACAAGCCAAGCCAAAATTACTAAATTCAAATGCTGTTTTTACTGTGTGTAAAGCAAATGTGGTACTACTAGTTCCTGGTCCTCCACTTGTCATTACAAATGGAATATCAAAAACCATCAATGCTCCCCTTACATTTAAAAATAGTATGATACTCAATATAGATTTAATATTTGGGATAATTATCTTCGTAAACTGTTGAAATACTGAAGCTCCATCTATTAAAGCTGCTTCTAACATATCTTTATTAATTGACTGTAACCCAGCTAAAAACAATATTATATGTATACTTGTAAAACGCCATAAAGAAACTATTACTAGAGAGTAGTTTACTATTCTAGGATCACTCAACCATTTCACTTTTCCAATACTCAACATTGCCAAAAGCCCATTTAACACTCCATCTTCTGAATTGTATAGAAATGAAAACATATAAGCTATGGCTACCCCATTGATTATATATGGCATAAAAACTATAGTTTTAAAAAACTCACTCTTTCTAATATATCTATCTAATAGTACAGCTAGATACATCTCTATTGGTATAAAAAATAGATGAATTATAAAATATAGTCCATTGTTACTCAAACTTTGAAATATATCTCTTCTTTGAAATACCTGTTTATAGTTTTTTAAACCAATAAAATTCATACTTGTATTGATACCGTCCCAGTCTGTAAAACTTATATATATAAGTTTCAAAGTGGGATACAAAACAAAAATCAACAATAGAAAAGTTGGTATTGCTAGAAATGTTGTTAATAATACCCTCTTTTGGATTTTATCTGTCATTCTAGTCCACCTCAATTACTGTATATTCTCTTTTGCTTCTTTCCATTTTTTATTGTACTCTTCCATATACTTATCAAAATCTACACCTTGTATCATCTCTTGTCCCATTCTCTTAACATCAAATGAGATAAAGTTAGCAATATCTCTAAATTGGCTATCTCCACCTTTTTGTAATACTGCCTCTGGATTAGGTATATTATTTATTGTTTCACTAAATATTCCACCTTCAATTTGAACTCCTTCCACTGTAGGTAAAACATTCATATATTTGATAAACTCTTTATAGTAATCACTTGTAAATAACCAGTTGATAAACTCTTTTGCTTCTTTTTGGTTTTTACTATATTTTGGTATACCCAAGAATACTTCTGCTGTAACAAGATATCTGAAATTCTCATCTTTACTGTTACGAACTGGCATCATAAATACACCAACATCTTCTAACTCCTCTTTTGGTAAATCTTTGATAAGATCCATATAGAACCATTGTCCTGCTGCTAACATTGCTGATTTTTTAGCTATGAACATATTTTTTTCCTGTTCCCAACCATATCCTAGAGGGTCATCTCCAAATGGTTTTGTTTGATAGAAATCATTTAACATCTTATAAGCTTCATAGAAAGGTTTCCCCTTTGAAAATGGTTCATTATCTTGTCCCATCTTTGTCCAAATATCATTTCCACCTGAAACTAAGAATGGGAAAAACTCGTTAAATGGATATGTTACCCAAGAATCCTTTGCTCCCAATGAGATTGGAGTATATTTTTCTGAAGCTTTTATCTTTGCTGTAACTTGATTAAACTCTTCCCAAGTTGTTGGGATCTCTATTCCTAACTCATTAAATACACTCTTTCTAAAATATACAAACTCATTGAATCCATACATTGGTAGTCCATAGATATTTCCATCAATTGCATATTCTTTAGCAAATTTATTTAATTTTGCAGCCTCTAAATCATTTAAAGGAGTTAATACATTTTTATAGTTTTCCAATGTTACAACTCTTACTGGGAAAACGTCTGGAAGTTTTTGTGCAGAGTTTCTTATTTTCATAGTATTATCATACTCAGTAGCAGTTACTTTTTCCATTTTTATAGTTACATTGGGATTAATTTTGCTATAAGCTTTATTTATGTCATTTATCTCCATTAAAAAGTCTTCTCCAGTTCCAGTATAAGTTACAAAAGAGAGTTCAACTTTTTCATTTTTCTCCTTTCCACAACCTGCAACTAAAACCAATCCACATACTCCAATACATACATTTTTTAAAATCTTGTTCATAAGTACCCTCCTATATTTTTAAATTTACTTTAAAATAACTTTCCTTCATCTGCTAAAAAAACTTTCTCTTGATTCTTATGAAGCTCAAAAATAACTATCTCATTTTCTCCTACTTTCAATATAGGTGCTGGAACATATAATCTTTTCTGTGGTCCCTCTTTCCAATATCTTCCCAAATTAAAACCATTTATAAAGACTACACCTTTTTCCCAACCCTCAAAATCTAAGTATGTATCACCTATCTCTTTCACTTCAAACTTTCCTTTTACAAAGACAGGTGTATTTTCTACCGTTCTATACCCCTCATTAAACTCTAATTTTTCTAAGTTATTTAGTGGTAATGTGTAAATATCCCAATTGTAAAGAAATTGATTTCCTATCCTTACACCCTCTGTGATACCTTTTTCATCTTTTAACAGAGGTCCATAGTTAATTCTTCCCATATTTTCAACTAAGATCTCCAAAGTTGGTTCCTCTTCAAAACTTGTAAGAAAGATCTCCTGTTTATTATTTCTATCAATTACCCCTTTATACTCACCATTAAAAAATACTAATGCTCTATCTCTTACCTCTTGAATTGTCAATTGAAAATTATCAATTATCCCCTTTATTTTTGTCTTATATAGAGTAAATCCATAATCTTGTCCCAACTCTTCCATCTTAAGTGGATATGGTGAAAATACTCTTTCACTTATTTTATTTAAACTCTCCTCTAAGCTTACACAACTATCAAATTTAACATCTCCATAAGAGATCTTTTTAGAATTTTCTACTCTATACTCTCTATGATTTTTATGTTTCTTTATTTTGTGAGAATATTTTTTTAAAATCTCTTTTACCAAGTTATATTTTGGTGTTATATCTCCAGCCTCAGTTAAAAGAGCATCATAATCATAACTTGTAACTGTGCATCTCTGCTCACTGTGATAGTTTGCCCCATTTAAAAATCCAAAGTTAGTTCCACCATGGAACATGTAGAAGTTTACTGAAATATCATTCTCCAACATATATATCAATTCTTCTCTCAACTCTTCAGCTGGTCTTGTAATATGTTCATATCCCCAGTGATCAAACCAACCTATCCAAAACTCCATTACCATCTTAGGTAATCCGTTTTGATAATTTTTAAATAGTTCAAAAGATTCCTCTGTCTTAGATCCAAAATTTATCGTTTTCCATATCTCAGGTAGTGTCCCACCTGCTAGCATTCTATCAGTAGGACCATCTGAGGTAAATAGTATCTCCTCTATTCCTCTTTTTCTATAAGCCTCTTTTAGATAGTTTAGATAGTTATAATCATTTCCATAACTACCATACTCATTCTCAATCTGTAAAGCTAATATTGTTCCACCATTTGATTTTAAATATGGTTTGATTCTTGGAATTAACTCATCATAATATCTATCTATCTTCTCGATATATCTCTTATCCATTGTTCTAAGTCTTATTCCTTGATATTTTAATAACCATGAAGGTAATCCTCCAAACTCCCATTCTGCACATATGTATGGAGAGGGTCTCAAGATTACATATAGCCCCTTCTCTTCAGCTAATTTCAAAAATCTCTCAATATCCAACATTCCAGAGAAATTATACTCCCCCTCTTGTGGTTCATGTAAATTCCAAGGTACATAGGTTTCAACACAGTTAAATCCTCCAGCTACAAGCTTTTCCAATCTGTCTTCCCACTGTTCAGGTAGAGTTCTAAAATAGTGTATCGCCCCTGATATTAGTAGTGTTTCTTCTCCATCTATCAATATTTTTTCACCGACAAATTTCATAAACATTCTCCTTTTTATTTTATAATGTTATATTTTCCTCGCTCTCTGCATCAAATATATGTGCTCTTTTTACATTAAAATAAAACTCTCCTGTTTCACCATATTTTACATTTTCACTTTTTCTAGCTTCTATTCTTGAGGTAAATTCATTTCCATCTATTGTAAAATATAGAAACTCTTCATTTCCCATATGCTCAACTGTTGTTACTGCACCCTTTAAGAAGTTTATCTTTTCTCCCTCTGGATGTGTTACCTTATTTCCTATATTCTCAGGTCTTATTCCCAAGATAACTTTCTTACCTATATAACTTTTTACCTTTTCTCCCATATCTTCTGGTAAAATTATATATTTTCCCTCTCCAAACATAAAGATAATACCCTGTTCATGCTCCTCTATATAACCCTCTACAAAGTTCATTGCTGGTGAACCTATAAATCCTGCTACAAACTTATTTGCTGGTTTATGATATAGATTTAATGGTGTATCAACCTGCATTATCTTTCCATAGTTCAAGACACAGATTCTATCCCCCATTGTCATTGCCTCAACTTGATCATGAGTTACATATATCATTGTTGCTGTTTGCCCTTCAGCTTTCAACTGTTTATGTAATTGAGTTATCTTTACTCTCATTGATACTCTCAACTTTGCATCTAAGTTTGATAGTGGTTCATCAAATAAAAATACATCTGGTTTTCTCACTATCGCTCTTCCTACTGCTACCCTCTGTCTTTGTCCTCCTGACATCTCTTTAGGTTTTCTATCTAAAAGTTGAGTTATCTCCAATTTTTCTGCTGCTTCTCTCACTCTTCTATCTATCTCATCTTTAGGTACCTTTGCCATCTTAAGTCCAAAAGCCATATTCTCATATACAGTCATATGTGGATATAGAGCATAGTTTTGGAATACCATTGCTATTCCTCTATCCTTTGGTGGTAAGTCATTTACCAACTTGTCCCCTATCCAAATCTCTCCTCCTGTTATCTCTTCAAGTCCTGCTATCATTCTCAATGTAGTTGATTTTGCACAACCAGAAGGTCCAACAAAAACCATAAACTCTCCATCTTTAATATCTAAATCTATACCATGTACAGCTTTAAATCCATTTGGATACTGCTTCTCTACTTTTTTTAATACTACCTCTGACATCTAATAGCCTCCAATTTCAGTTTATTTTTTACTATTTTCATTCATTCTGTTGTCCGTACCTTTCAACAAAATTTTACCTCTTTTTTTATCTATTGTCAATGATAAAATGTATTTTTAATGTAAATATTATTTATTTTCAGTATATTTAATATTGTTTCTTGTCAAAATAAAACTACATTTTCCTATTTAAGAAAAATGTAGTTTTATTTTTATTTTTCAATTACAAGAGCTATCGCTCCTTTTATTCCAGCTTCCTCCTCTAGCTCTCCAAAAGAGAAAACTAAATTATCCAATGTCAAACCTAAAGCATACTTAGGAAGAAATTTCTTTACTCTCTCCACTATAATATCCCCAGCCTTGGCAACACCACCACAAAGTATAATCACTTCAGGATTCAACAGATTTAAAAGTACTCCTATTCCTTGAGCTAATTTCTCAGCAAAAAAATCAACTATCTCATTACATAGTTTATCTCCTGATTTAGCTAGATCAAATATCTGTTTAGCTTCTAACTTCTCAAGATCTCCAGCTATACACTCATATAATCTACCACTTTTATCCTCACTCAATCTTCTTTTTCCCTCTCTAACAATTCCTGTTGCTGAACAATAAGTCTCTAAACACCCCTTCAATCCACAACCACAGTTATAACCATCTTTTTCTATAACTATATGTCCAAACTCTCCAGCTATTCCTCCTGCTCCATTTACTATCTTCCCATCAACTATTATTCCAGCTGCTATCCCTGTTCCAATAGGTATTGTTATACTGTTCTTATATCCTCTTCCAGCACCAAAAAGTGCCTCTCCTAAAGATATTACCTTCACGTCATTCTCTACCTTTACTAATTTTCCAGATACTCTTTCCATCAATTCTTTAGCATTGAAATCATTTCCCCAAGAAAAATTAGCAGCAATCTTTACAATTGAATTTTCTACAACAGGTCCTGGTATTCCCATTCCAATTGCTTCAATCTCCGATATATCAATTTCTAAATCCTTGGCTAATTCCTGTGTCTTCTTCCAAATTCTGTTAAAAGTATCCTCAGCTCCCTTTTTAGACTCTGTTTTCATACTTTTCTTTCCTAAAATTTTTCCAGTATTATCTGAAAGTCCTATTTCAACATTTGTTCCTCCAATATCAATTCCTACAAAATACTTCATAATTCCTCCTTAATTAACACTGTAATCTATTTTATAACAACATTTAAAAACAAGTTCACTAATTTTATAATTTGTTTTAAATTTTATCTTTTAATTTGGATTTTCACCATTAATTATATAACAAACTTTTCTAAATTTTCAAGGTTTTATTTAGATTATCTACAAAGTATTAAAAAAAGCTGTTCAAACTATACTCTTTTTAAGAATACAATTTGTAACAGCTTCAATTATTTTTTATAAAAGTTTTTCAGCAACTTGTACTTTCATCAATGCTTTGTGTAGATTTTTTTGAGTTAAAAGAATATCTTTATCCTCTTGTAATTTAGCTAATTTTGCTTTTAGCTCCTCTACCTCTCTTTTAGCTCTCTCTATATCAAGTTTATCACTTGGTATAGCTTCGTTAGCTATAATAGTTACCACATTGTTAGAAATTTCAAGTAATCCCTCTGAAATAAAGTATTTATCCTCTTTTCCATCAAGTCTTACTTTCATCTCTCCTGTACTAAGTCCTGCAATAAAAGGAGAGTGATTAGGAAGTATTCCCATATTCCCCTCTGTTGTTCTTACTAAGGCAAAGTCAGCCTCTTGCTCAAGTACTTTTTCCTCATAAGTTACAACTTTAATTTTAAATGTAGCCATAACTATTCATCCCCTTTCATAAGGTCTCTCGCCTTTGCTACTGCCTCCTCTATTGTTCCTACATATAGGAAAGCTTGTTCAGGGATATCGTCATGTTTACCTTCTAGTATCTCTTTAAATCCTCTGATTGTCTCTTTTACTGGAACATATTTTCCTTCCATTCCTGTAAATTGCTCTGCAACTGAGAATGGTTGTGAGAAGAATCTTTGGATTTTTCTTGCTCTTGATACAGTTAATTTATCCTCATCAGATAACTCGTCCATACCTAAGATAGCAATAATATCTTGAAGTTCTTTATATCTTTGTAATACTTCTTGAACCTCTCTAGCAACGTTATAGTGCTCTGTTCCAACTATATCTGCTGATAGAGCTTTAGATGTTGAATCCAATGGGTCAACAGCTGGATAGATTCCAAGTGATGCTATCTGTCTAGATAAAACTGTTGTAGCATCTAAGTGTGAGAATGTAGTTGCTGGTGCTGGGTCAGTTAAGTCGTCAGCTGGTACGTATACAGCCTGAACTGATGTGATTGATCCAGATTTTGTAGATGTAATTCTCTCTTGTAAAGCTCCCATCTCTGTAGCTAGGTTTGGTTGATATCCAACTGCAGAAGGCATTCTTCCTAATAGAGCTGATACTTCAGATCCTGCTTGTGTAAATCTGAATATGTTATCTATAAATAGTAGAACGTCTTGTCCCTCTTTGTCTCTAAAGTTCTCTGCTACTGTTAGTCCAGTAAGAGCAACTCTAAGTCTTGCTCCAGGTGGCTCATTCATCTGTCCGTAAACTAGAGATGTTTTTGATAAAACTCCTGATTCAGTCATCTCATCATAAAGGTCTCTTCCCTCTCTTGTTCTCTCTCCTACTCCAGCGAATACAGAAAGTCCTCCATGTCCCTTAGCTATGTTGTTAATAAGCTCCATAATAAGAACTGTTTTTCCTACTCCAGCTCCTCCAAATAGTCCTATTTTTCCACCTTTAATATATGGTGCTAAAAGGTCTATTACTTTGATTCCTGTTTCAAAAATCTCTGTTTCTGTCTCTTGCTCCTCAAAACTTGGAGCTTCTCTATGTATTGGTAGATACTCTTCTGTTTCTACAGGTCCATTATCGTCAACTGGTTGCCCTAAAACGTTTAATATTCTTCCTAATACTGCTTTTCCTACTGGAACTTTTATTGGAGCTCCAGTATCTATTACTTCCATACCTCTTTGTAGTCCATCAGTAGAATCCATTGCTACTGCTCTTATTACATTATTACCTAAATGCTGTTGTACTTCTAGTACTAGCTCTTTATCATCAACCTTAACTTTTAAGGCATTGTATATATTAGGCAATTTATCTTTAAAAGCAACGTCCACAACAGCACTAATAATCTGAGTTATAGTTCCTTTGTTTTCCACTCTATTGCCTCCTAATCTTTAATTTAAAGCTGCTGCTCCTCCAACAATCTCTGTGATCTCTTGTGTAATTGCAGCTTGTCTCTCTCTGTTATACTTCAAATTAAGCATTGTTATCATCTCTTCTGCGTTTTCAGTAGCACTTTTCATTGAATTTTTTCTAGCAGAATGCTCACTCGCAGCATTGTTTAGTAATGCTTGATAGATCTCAACATTTAAATATTTTGGAAGAAGTGCAGATAATATAGTCTCTGCATCTGGTTCAAAAATATATGAAGTATTTTCTTTAGCTTCTACTCTCTCTATTGGAATAAGTCTTTTAACTGTTAAGTCACTTCTAAGAGCTGATATAAATTTATTATAGATTACATACACTTCATCAAAAATATTTTCATAGTAATACTCTACAATATTTTCACTGATCTCCTGTGCCTTTTTTCCCATTGTCTCAGGAATTAATTGTACATAACTAGCTTTTAAATCATAATTTCTCTTAGTACAGTAATCTCTAGATTTTTTTCCGATAGCAATTACTGAAACCTCTTTTCCACTATTTGCTTGTCTTATCTTTTCTAACTCTTTTAAAGTTGCATGGTTAAAACTTCCACAAAGTCCTGTATCAGAAGTCATAACTATCACACCTATTTTTTTTACCTCTTCTCTTCCATCAAAAAGAGGGTGTCTTTCACTTTTTATCCCTGCTGCTATATTTGAAAGTATAGTTTGGATACTTTCAGCAAAAGGTCTAGATTTAACAACTAGAGCTGAAAATCTTTTAAATTTTGTAGTGGAAACTATCTCCATAGCTTTAGTAATTTGGTGAGTAGACTGAACACTCTTTATTCTATTTCTTATCTCTTTAGCTCCAGCCATTTTCTCACCTCTTTCTAATTAAAATTCTTTTTGAATGCTTCGATAGCATCTCCTAATTTAGCTTCAAGCTCTTTATCAAGGGCTTTTTTCTCTCTAATTTCATCTAAAATACCTGTTGTATTTCTTAGTTCAGTTATTAATTCTGATTCGAATCTTCTAACTTTATCTAGTTCAATGCTATCTAAGAATCCATTGATTAAAGCAAAGAAAGCTACTACTTGCTCTTCTACAACATATGGTTTGTATTGAGCTTGTTTTAAGATCTCCATTATTCTGTGACCTCTCTCTAATTGAGCTTTTGTTGCTTTATCTAGATCTGATCCAAATTGAGCAAATGTTAATAACTCATTGTATTGTGCTAATTCAAGTTTTACTTTTGCAGCAACTTGTTTCATAGCTTTTATTTGAGCTGATCCTCCAACCCTTGAAACTGAAATACCTGCGTTAATAGCTGGTCTAAATCCTGAGTTGAATAATTGTGAATCTAGGAATATCTGTCCATCTGTAATTGAAATTACGTTTGTAGGAATATATGCTGATACGTCCCCAGCTTGTGTTTCAATTATAGGAAGGGCAGTAATTGATCCTCCACCTAATTTATCTGATAATTTTGCTGCTCTCTCTAGTAATCTTGAGTGTAAGTAGAATACGTCTCCTGGATAAGCTTCTCTTCCAGGTGGTCTTTTAAGTAGTAGTGACATCTCTCTATAAGCAACTGCATGTTTAGAAAGATCATCATATATTATTAATACGTGCTCTCCCTTATCCATAAAGTACTCTCCCATAGCTACTCCTGAGTATGGTGCCATATACTGTAATGGTGCAGCTTCAGAAGCTGTTGCAGCAACGATAGTTGTATACTCCATTGCCCCTGCATCTTCTAATTTCTTATAAATTTGTGCTACAGTTGATCTCTTTTGTCCAATAGCAACATAAATACACTTTACTCCTGTTCCTTTTTGGTTGATAATAGCATCAATAGCTATAGCTGTCTTTCCTGTTTGTCTATCTCCGATAATTAATTCCCTTTGTCCTCTACCAATAGGTACCATTCCATCTATAGATTTAATTCCTGTTTGTAGTGGCTCTGATACAGGTTTTCTCGAGATAATTCCTGAGGCTTTTCTCTCGATCTCCATGTATTTTTCAGGTTTTATTTCACCTTTTCCATCAATTGGTTCTCCAAGGGCATTAACTACTCTTCCTAGCATAGTTTCCCCAGCTGGAACTGAAACAACTCTTCCAGTAGCTTTGACTTCATCTCCCTCTTTTATAAGAGAGAAGTCTCCTAGAATAACGGCTCCAACGTTATCCTCTTCCAAGTTAAGTGCCATTCCCATAACTCCGTGAGGGAATTCTAGAAGTTCTCCTGACATTGCACTGCTTAATCCGTAGATTCTAGCAATACCGTCTCCTACCTCTAACACTGAACCTGAAGTTTTTATATCAAGACTTTTTTTATAGTTCTCAATCTCATTTTTTATTATGCTGCTAATCTCTTCTGGTCTAATGTTCAACTGATTTACACCTCCTGTTACAAATCATTATTTCTTTTTAATATTTTCTAATTCTTTACGTATAGATCCATCGATTACAGTATCACCTATTCTTATGATACCTCCTCCTAAAATAGCTCTATCCACTTTAGTAACTAGTTTAACTTTTTTACCAGTTTTCTTTTCTAATTTTTCTATCAATTTAGCCTTTTGAGCTTCAGTAGGCTCAACAGCAAATATAGCTTCTACATCAAGAATTTTATTTTTCTCATAGTATATTTTTAAGTATTCTGCTGTTATATTTCTTATGTTCTCCATTCTTTTTTTATCTAAAATATAAAAGACTATATTTTGGATTGTTTCTCCAGAATTTTTGAACATCTCTTTTAAAACTTTCTTTTTCTCATCCAACTCTATTAGAGGGTGAGTTATAAAAGTTTTAAAATCATTATCATTTTTATAAAGCTCCATCATCTGATTTAATGCTTCATATATCTCTTTTACTTTATCAGTAGAAACTGCGATTTCATAAATAGCTTCAGCATATCTTCTTCCTACTTGGTTAGCTATCATTTCTCTTCCCCTACCCCTTCTATAAACTCATCTATTAAGGTAGACTCGATTTTTGGATTTATTCTCTCTTCAATAAGCTTTTCTGCTAATTGAACTGCAAGAACTTTAACTTCCTCTTGTAACATCTCTTTAGCATCTGTTTTTATCTTAAGAGCTTCCATCTCTGCAGTTTTTAATATTTTTTCTCTTTGAGTTTTTGCCTCACTCAATATATCTTCTCTTCTCTCATCAGCTTTCTTTTCAGCTGTTTTTAATATCTCATTTGCTTCGATTTTAGCTTTTCTTAAAATATCTTCAGATTCTTTTTGAAGTTTTAATGCTGCTTTTTTATTTTCATCAGCTTCTCTTAAATCGCTAGTTATCTTTTCTTTTCTACTGTCTAACATTTTACCTAAAGGTTTTTTGAAATACTTGTTAAATACAAAAACAAGTATAAAAAAGTTTATTATCTGCCAGAACATATTTATATCTACTGATACTACTGGCATTGTTGTTGTCGCCAAATTTTCTACCTCCTTTCCAAATGATAATCAGTTCTTTTCTCTTTACTGATTAAAGGATTATCCTAATAATCCGATGAAAGGATTTGCATACATTAATATTAGTGATACAACTAGTGAGTAGATACCTGTTGACTCAGATACTGCTTGTCCTAAGATCATTGTAGAGATTATATCTCCTTTTGCTTCAGGTTGTCTTGCTACTGATTCAACAGCTTTACCTGCTGCATAACCTTCTCCAATTCCTGGTCCTAATCCAGCTATCATTGCACATCCTACACCTACTGCTGATGCTGCTAATACTATTGTTTTTGCTAATAACATTTGATCCATTTCTATACCTCCTGATTTTAAAAAACTTTATTATTCTGTATATTCACTATCCCCTAAAGAACCTTGAATATATACCATACTTAACATTATAAATACAAAACTTTGTACAAGTCCTGAGAATAAATCAAAATATAAGTGTAATGCTGCTGGCACTACTGCTGGAGCTCCCATATATAGAAGACCCATTATTACTCCACCTGCAAAGGCATTACCGAAAAGTCTGACTGATATATTTACTGGTTTTGCAAATTCACCAACTATATTTAATGGTAACATTATTGGAATTGGTGCTAAGAAACCTTTAAAATATCCTAAAACTCCATTAGATTTTATACTTGCTTTTAAGAACATAAATGTTGTTAAAAGTGCTAGTCCAACTGTAGTATTCAAATCTGAAGTCGGTGTTCTAAAAGCTGGTGCAAAACTAATATGTCCATCACTTAAAGAAAACCAAGGAATTGGGAAAAAGCTTATTATATTTGATGTAAATATAAATAGAAATAATGGTCCTATATATGATAGATATTTTTTCTTCCAAGAACCCATCATCTGTTCTACTACTCCATCTAAGAAAGCATAGATGCTCTCTAAAATAAGTTGTAATTTTCCAGGAATTACCTCTAGCTTACTAGTTCCAATTCTAAATAACATAAACATAAAAAATATTAAAAACCAAGTAGTAACTACAGTTATTGTTACTGGTAAACCATACCCTCCATTTGCCAATTCCATTGCAAAAGGCATCTTCTGAAGAAACTCTGGTAATGGTATAAAGAAAACTACCTTAGGTCCTTCTACCAAAGGGGGTACCTGAAACTCTATAAAGCTAAGCTTTCTTACTATTCCTCCAATTACTGCTATTATGACTATTGGAATAAATGTTTTTAGTTTGTTCATTGCCGATTAAACCCTCCTTTCTGTTTTATTTTAGGTTTTTATCCCTTATTTTTAAAACTTTATCAGAAAGAGCCATCAATAAGATATTACCTTTCACATTGAGAAGCCCTAGTCCCGAACATATTATCATTGATAGGCCAAAAAATTTACCCATCACTCCCAAGTAAATCCCATATATAAGGTATCTCTGTAAATAACCCAATATACCTCTTTTATATGATCCCTGTTGTGTTGCAACTATTTTTTTTACATCTAAACATAATAAATAAAGTCCTAAAATAGACACTACCGCTCCTGAGAACATCCCTAAATATACCTCTTTGCTCCCTACTATAACTCCATAGACTAGTATAGCTAAAGCTGTAATCCAGGTTCTTTTAAATAAAATTTTTACCTTGTCCACTTAATCACCTTATTTTCTCATTATTGTCATATATACATTATAGAATCCACTTATAACTCCAACTATGATGAGAGCTATAAATAGAATTGTACTTTTAATAAAAAACCTCTCTATTAACTTATATATTCCTATATACAACAGTATGTTACCTACCATTAAAAAGCCTAAATAACTTAATAAAGATAACGCATATAGAGTATCTTTTGTCATCCATTTGATATATTTCATACACATTCACATCTCTTTGCTATACAATTTTATAATATAAAACAAAAATAGTCAAACTTATTATAGTTTTTTACTAAAATTATTTATTATAATGTAATAAATAACATTTATTTTTTCAATAAATATACAGATCTTTTTCCTGCTATCTTATCGTTTATCACTCTTGTTATCATTTTCAAACCAGCTTTAATAGCACATTCCTCTATCTCTGTATGAGTAAATATCTTTTTGGCATAAGACTCTTTAAGTCTCTCCCAACTACCACGAGAATTTTTTAAGAAGTATGTTGCATCAATATAATCAATACCCTCTTCTATCTCATGTTCCCAGATACAAGTTATCTCTTTTCTATTATCTACAAATACTCCACCTGGAAACATTGTCTCCATAAATTCTCTGTCCACAACATCAAATATATATATACCATTTGAGTTCAATGAATTTTCGACACTTTTAAAGTGCTCCTCCAACTCCTCTAGTGAAACTAGATGATTAACAGTATCAAAAAGTGAAACCATTATATCATATCTATATCCTGTATCGAACTCCACCATGTCACCTAAAAATAATTTTACCTCTCTATGTTTCAGTTTTTTCTGTGCTATCTTCAACATCTCTTCAGAGATATCCATACCATCACACTGGTAGTTTTTAGCCATTCTCAAAAGAAGTTCTCCAGTTCCACAACCAATATCTAGTAATCTTTTTCCATCTGGGCTTCCCTTTTCAATAAGCTCTTCAACTTGTTTTTCCCAAGCACCATAATCTGAAAATTCCATAAATTTATCATATAATTTTGAGAAAACTTTATACATCTATCTCTCCTTAAACTAAGCTAATTCTTTTTTTACAACATCTGCTATCTCATTTACAACCTTCTCTACCATAGCTGTTTCTTTTCCCTCTACCATTACTCTTACTAATGGCTCTGTTCCAGATGTTCTAACTAGGACTCTTCCTAATCCTTCCATCTCTTTCTCTTTTAATGCAATAAAATCCACTATATTCTTATTTTGATTCCATATATTTTTTTTCTTATTATCTACAACAACATTCACCAATTTTTGTGGCCAATCTTTTATATCTTTTATCATCTCATCTAAATATTTTTTCTCATCTCTTAAAGCTTCAACCAATTTTAAAGAAGTTAAAACCCCATCTCCTGTTGTTGCATATTGTAGTAGTATTATGTGTCCAGATTGCTCTCCACCAATAGCTACACTCTGTTGTAACATCTTCTCAAGAACATATCTATCTCCAACATTAGCTCTTAGTAACTCTATTCCATTCTCTTTTAAGTAACTTTCAAATCCCATATTACTCATAACTGTAGTTACTACTCTATCTCCTGTTAACTCACCTTTTCTCTTCATTCCCATTGCAAGAGTTGCTATTATCTTATCTCCGTCAATTATATTTCCTCTTCTATCAACTGCAATAAGTCTATCTGCATCTCCATCATATGCTAATCCTAGATCTGCTTCATAACCTATTACTACCTTAGCTAAAATCTCTGGATGAGTTGATCCACATTTTACATTTATATTTGTTCCATTTGGAGCATCATTTATCAATACAACCTCTGCTCCTAGAGCCAAAAATACATCTTTTGCTATTCTATAAGCAGAACCATTAGCAGTATCTACTACAACTTTTATTCCTGTAAAATCTCCTGATACAGAAGAAAGTAGATGATCTCTATATGAATAATACTCATCTTCAGCATATTTAAACTGTCCTACCTTATCTCCAGCTATTGGATTTTCTAAGATAGTTGGATCGTCCATCAATCTCTCAATCTCCATCTCAACTTCATCAGGTAATTTGTATCCATTGCTTGCAAAAACTTTTAGTCCATTGTCCTTAGCTGGGTTGTGAGAAGCTGATATCATTATACCTGCATCTGCATCCTTCTCCTTAGTTAGATAAGCTACTGCTGGTGTTGAGATAACTCCTACAAAGTCAACATTCACTCCCATTGAAGTCAATCCAGCTAAAAGTGCTGATCTTAACATATAACCTGATACTCTTGTATCACAACCTAATATAACCTTTAATTTTTTCTTATCTGGGTTTTCTCTTTTTAAATAATAACCTAAAGCATATCCCAATCTTAGAGCTATATCTACAGTTAACTCTCTATTTGCTTCTCCTCTTATTCCATCAGTTCCAAAATATTTTCTCATTTTGTATTACTCCTTCTCAAATTTAGTTTTTCACCAATAAATCCAGTTATCATTCCTGCCACTACACCAATAAGCAAAAATATCCACACAAAACCCATAATAGATTTTGAATATAGAGATACATTTCTAAACATTAAAAAATACACCACTATCAGTTGAAATAGATTGTGTAAAAAAGCTGATAGCGAGCTGATTGCTATTAGTGAAAGATGATCTCTAAACTTATATAACCCTATCATAAATATAGTTGTCAAACTTCCTGCAGTTAAACTTATTATAAAACCAGGTGTAAATATGGTTCCTAACATCAAACCCTGTATGAATATTCTCAAAAGAACTAACTCCATAGCAAATTTAGAGTCAAATTTTTCAAGGGCTATCAAAACTGCAATGTTTGATAGCCCTATTTTCATCCAAGGAAATGGCTTAGGTATAAAGTTTTCTGCAATAGAAAGATACAAGGCCAGTAGTACTAAAGCCTTCAAATACATATCTCTTCTATCTTTTTTCATAATTAAACTCTTAAAGCTGCCTTCATTCCTAATTTGTCTTTATATTTTTCTAAGATCGGACTAACTTCTATATCTATAAACTCTTTTGTTTGTTCTGGAGCAAATCCAATGAAATTTTTAGGATCTAATATCTCTAATAATCTCTCTTTGTCTAAGTTGAAATACTTATCATTTATTATTCTGTCGATTAAATCGTTGTCCTTTCCTTCAACTTTTACATTTTTACCTGCTTCCATAGAGTGTACTCTTATTCTTTCGTGAAGCTCTTGTCTATCCCCACCATTTTTTACACACTCCATTATTATATACTCAGTTGACATAAATGGTAATTCCGCCATTATTCTCTTCTCTATCATTTTTGGATAAACTACTAATCCATCTAATATGTTTTTCCAAATTATTAAGATTGCATCTACTGCTAAGAAAGCTTGAGGTAGTGATAATCTTTTATTAGCTGAATCATCTAGAGTTCTTTCAAACCATTGAGTTGAAGCTGTCATAGCTGTACTTTGTTGTAATGCTATTACAAACTTAGCTAGTGATGAGATTCTTTCACTTCTCATTGGGTTTCTTTTATAAGCCATTGCTGAAGATCCTATTTGACTCTTCTCAAAAGGCTCCTCTATCTCTTTTAAATGTTGTAAAAGTCTTAAATCATTTGTAAATTTATGAGCTGACTGTGCTATGTTAGCTAATAGGTTCATAATTTCAGAATCAACTTTTCTATCATAAGTTTGTCCTGTTACTAAAAATCTCTTATCAAATCCCATTTTCTCAGTAATTCTTCTATCTAACTCTTTTACCTTTTCAAAATCTCCATTAAATAGTTCTTGGAAACTTGCTTGTGTTCCAGTAGTTCCCTTTACTCCTCTAAATCTTAAAGTTTTTTCTCTAAACTCTAACTCTTCTAAATCTAATAATAAACTCTGTAACCATAGAGTAGCTCTCTTTCCAACAGTTGTTAATTGTGCTGCTTGGAAATGTGTAAATCCTAAAGTAGGTAGACTTCTATTCTCCATAGCAAACTTAGACATCTCTGAAATTACATTTACTAATTTTGTCTTTACAATATCTAATCCATCTTTTATTTGAATAAGATCTGTATTATCTCCAACGAAAGCACTAGTTGCTCCTAGGTGTATGATAGGCATTGCCTTTGGAGCTTGTGTTCCAAATGTATGAACGTGTGCCATAACATCATGTCTAAACTCTGCTTCCTTTTTAGCTGCTAACTCATAATCTATATTGTAAATATTAGCTTTCATCTCTTCAATCTGCTCATCAGTTATATTTAAACCTAATTCTTTTTCTGATTCTGCTAAAGCTATCCATAATTTTCTCCAAGTAGAAAATTTCTTATCTGGTGAAAAATTTTCTAACATCTCTTTTGAACTATATCTCTCTGCTAAAGGGTTTGAATAAATATTTGTTTCCATCTTTTACCATCCTTTTATATTAGTTTTTTATTATTTTCTTTTGACATTATAATAGCTGCTTCATTGTTATCCTTATAGTAATTTTTTCTCTTACCTATCTCTTTGAAACTATTTTTTATATAAAACTCTCTGGCTACTATATTACTCTCTCGAACTTCTAAAAAAATATCTTTTTTTAGTTTTTCAATCTCATCTAGCAAAATCTTCCCTATACCTTTTTTTCTAAATTCAGGTAAAACTGCTATTTTCATTATCTCTAAACTTTCGCTATTATCAAAGACAATCACATATCCAACTAAATTTTCTGTAGAAGATACTCCGATTACACTGTACCTCTCTCTATCTTGAACCATCTCTGACAACTGTTCCTCTGTATAAGCACTTGTTGGAAAACATATTTTTTCTAATCTAGTTAAGCTTTCTATATCTATCTCATACTCTAATCTCATAATCCCTCACTATTTTAATAAAGAGATTCTATTTAAAGGCCAAAATCTAACAAATGCCTTTCCTTTTATTCTGCTCTCTTTTACAAATCCCCACATTCTTGAATCGTAACTTCCATTAGTATTATCTCCTAAAGCTAAGTAGTAATCTTCGTCTGCCACTACACTTACTCTCTCTCCAGCAAATATCTTTTTAACATAATCTGGATTATGGATTAAATCTAACACCATACCAGTTTTTATCCCATTTACTCTAAACTCTAAATCCGGTAATATACTAGCTACTGCTCCTGGATTAGCTACAAGTTGTTTTTGAATCTCTGCTACATCAACAGTTTCTCCATTTTTACTCCAAACATAAGCACCATAATTAGCTCCTGGTATAACTTCAATTGTATCACCTTTTTTAGGAATTATCCAGTAACCATCTTCACCTAACTGCCCTAAGCTTGAGTACTCTCTCAAATCTATAGCCTTATCATTTACATATAGGTGATTATTTTTTATAGCTACCTTTTCTCCAGGTAATCCCATTATTCTTTTTGTATATAAAACCTTATTTTGAATTGGCTCTTTAAATACAATTATCTCATTTCTTTCAGGCTTTCTAAAATTATAGACTACCATATTTCCAAACAATCTATCTTTAGGCATTATTGTAGGTTCCATTGAACCTGTTGGCACTAAAAAATTTCCTAAATATATTTTTTGGATTATAACAACTAAAATTAAAGCTGTTCCAATACTTTCAGTAAAACCTATTGCTTTTTTTATAAATTTTCCTAAGCTCTTATTTTCTAAATTCATCTTTCTTATCAATCTATCAGAAAATTCATCTCTATGTTTTTTTATAAAAGAACCAATCTGCTTTTCTTTAATAAAAAGTATTATAAATATGATAGTTACAATCAGATAAAAAATTCCATTAATTATTAATTTGCTTTTTTCCATTTTTCTCTCCATATCTTTAATTTCATAAACAACTATTACTTCTTATATTTTAGCATAAAATTTTAAAAAATTATATTAAAAAATCTTTCCCAATTAAATATATATCTTTTTTATCTATTTTCTTGCAATTTGTTAGAAAAAAATAGATGTGCAACTTTAAAATAACTGACTCTTAAAAAAGAAAGAGCAAGTACTATTTAATATTTAACATACTTGCTCTTTTACCTATCTATTAAATTTTTCAAAAGCTTTCATATAAATTTTCATAGCCTGTTTCATATCATCTAAAACAATATACTCATTAGGTTGATGCTCAGTCTTTGGACGACCAGGTAAAACACAACCAAAAGCCACACAATTCTCCATAGCTCTTGCATAAGTAGCTCCTCCACTTGCTACAGGTTGAGAATCCATATCTCCTGTTACTTCTTGATAAGCACTCATTAAAGTTGTTATCAACTCTGAATCTAGAGGAACGTATATAGATTTTAAGTAATCATGCTGTCTATACTCAAAACCATACTCTTTTGCTTTTTCAGAAAGTGTCTTTACTATCTCTTCCTTATCGTAAGTAACTGGTATTCTCATATCTATTCCTAGAATCTCTTCATTTTCAGTAAACTCTATCTTTCCAACATTAAATTTTAACTCTCCAGAATGTTCATCTTTTATTAAACCAAAAATAGGCTCTGCAAAATCAAATCCTATTAGATTTTCAGAGATAAATTTACCTGATTTACTCTCTTTTCCTAATAGAGTTAGGGCATGCATATATCTGTTTATTGCATTTATTCCTGTTTCTGCAACTTGGGCATGTACACTCTTTCCAATTATCTCAATATCATTCTCTTTCTCTTCAAATTCATAATTTAATTCTGTTAAAACTCTTTTTAACTCCTCATCTTTTGGAACAATCATGTTTGAAGGTACAGAGTTAAAGGCATCTCCACCTTTAAATACCATTCCACTCTCATTTTTTCCTACAAGTTTACATTGTAATAACCCTTTTTCTGAGTATATTAAAGGAAATTTTGAGTCTGGAGTAAATCCTATTGTAGGCATCTCCTCTTTTTCAATGTATTTAGGCATATCTCTCCATAGATTCTCTTCATCTGTTCCAAAGATAAATCTAACTCTATAATTTAATTTTAGTCCTGAATCTAAAAGAGTTTTAAGTGCATAAATTGCAGCTAATGTAGGTCCCTTATCATCTTGTGATCCTCTTCCATAATACTTACCATCTTTTATAACAGGTGAAAATGGTGGATTATCCCATTTTTCTAAATTTCCAGGTGGTACAACATCTAGATGTCCTAAAACTCCCACTAATTTATCTCCTTCACCTACTTCAGCATAACCATAATACCCCTCTGGATCAATATAAGTTTTAAATCCTAACTCCTTACAGATGCTCAACATCTCCTCTAAAACTTTTTGAATATTTTCTCCAAAAGGATATATGCTCTTATCCTCTTGATAATAACTGGGAATAGATATTAATCTATCTAGGTTTCCTAGAAACTCTATAAAATTCTCTTCTAATTTTTCACAATAAATTTTTTCCATACTTTCCTCCCGTTATAGTAATATATTACCTCTATTTTATAATATATTTATCCAGTAAGCAAGTATAAAGTGGCTATTAGAAAGAAAAAGAGATGGCTTTCGCCATCTCTTAACATAATTTTACTATTTTCTGATTTCTTTAATTCTAGCTTTTTTACCAGAAAGTCCTCTTAAGTAGTAAAGTTTAGATCTTCTTACTCTACCGATTTTTAACACTTGGATCTTGTCGATCATAGGTGAGTTTACAGGAATAATTCTTTCTACTCCTATTCCAGCAGTTACTTTTCTTATTGTGAAAGTTTTTGCAATTCCTCCACCATTAACTCTAATAACTACTCCTTCGAATAATTGAACTCTTTCTTTGTTTCCTTCTACAACTTTGTAGTATACTGCAATAGTATCTCCAGCTTTGAATTCAGGAATGTCGTTTCTTAAGTAGCTTTGCTCTACTAATTGAATTAATTTTTCTTTCATTTATTCTCCTCCTAAAGATATTCATTTAATTTTTTTTGCTATTAAAGCGGAATATCGAATTAACTTTAGTATTTTATCACATTTTCAATTTTTTGTCAAGGTAAAAACATTTCCAAAAAATAAAAAAATGGCGCTTCCTAATGGACTCGAACCATTGACACTGCGGTTAACAGCCGCATGCTCTACCGACTGAGCTAAGGAAGCACTCTTATGAGAGCTTGGCAAGTTCCTATCCTCCCAGGAGGCTTCCCTCCAAGTACTTTCAGCGTTTACGGGCTTAACTTCCAGGTTC
>NZ_JBEFNA010000028.1 GCF_040199715.1 Fusobacterium sp. SYSU M8D902 | reverse complement strand
TGGAAGTTAAGCCCGTAAACGCTGAAAGTACTTGGAGGGAAGCCTCCTGGGAGGATAGGAACTTGCCAAGCTTTTTTATTTATAATGAGGTACCAAAAAAATAAATTAGATAAATTTTTAAAAAAATGTTTGACAAAGTTTTAAAAATATGGTAATATATCTAAGTCTTAGAAAGCAAGATATAAACTCTTTAACACCATACATAAGGATGTATGGGAGGATCTAAATGATACCGTTATGAGTGGAGGTGTAGAATTGAGAGTAAATATTCAATTAGAATGTACAGAGTGCAAAAGAAGAAACTATAGCACATCAAAAAATAAAAAGAATACTACAGAAAGATTAGAAATTAATAAATACTGTAAGTGGGACAAAAAAGTTACTTTACATAAAGAAACTAAGAAATAATTAGTTTAGTTTTTACAACGTGCAGGTCAATGGCTCAATTGGTAGAGCATCGGTCTCCAAAACCGAGGGTTGGGGGTTCGAGTCCCTCTTGACCTGCCATTTTTTTTATAATGTCGAATCAAAAGGTGATCGCATGAATCTTTTTCAAGGAATAAAAATGGAGTATTCCAAAGTTCAATGGCCTAACAAGGAGGAAATTAAAAATTCTACTCTTTGGGTAATAGCAATGAGCTTAATACTTAGTATATATTTGGGAGTTTTTGATTTGATTGCTTCTAGACTATTAAAAATTTTGGTATCTCTCTTTGGAGGATAATAAATATGGAAAAAACCTTAGTAAAAAAATGGTTTATGATTCATACTTATTCAGGGTATGAGAAAAAAGTTAAAACAGACCTTGAGCAGAAAATAGAAACTCTTGGAATGGGAGATATTGTTACAAAGATTCTTGTTCCAGAAGAAGAGACTATTGAAGAAGTAAGAGGGAAAAAGAAAACTGTTGCCAGAAAGATATTTCCTGGATATGTAATGCTAGAAATGGTAGCTACAAGAGAGGAAAGTAATGAAGGAATTAACTTTAGAGTTGATTCTGATGCTTGGTATGTAGTTAGAAATACAAATGGTGTAACAGGATTCGTAGGAGTTGGATCTGATCCTATTCCAATGGAAGATGAGGAAGTTATGAACATATTTAATGTCATAGGTTTAGATCTTACTGAGGAAGAAAAAGAGATCAAAGAAGTAATAAAAATTAACTTTGCTGTAGGTGATTATGTAAAAGTACTTAACGGTGGTTTTGCTGATCAAGAGGGTAAAGTAGCTGAAATAGATATGGAACATAAGAAAGCAAAAGTCATGATCGAAATGTTTGGAAGAATGACTCCAGTAGAAGTAGATTTTGACAGTGTTCAAAAGGCGTAATGCCTTGTTAGTGGGAGATGACACCGTCATTACCACACATTTTTCGGAGGTGTAATTTTAAAAAATGGCAAAAGAAGTAATTAAATTAATAAAACTACAATTACCAGCAGGTAAAGCTAACCCAGCTCCACCAGTTGGACCAGCATTAGGAGCTCACGGAGTAAACATTATGGAATTCTGTAAAGCATTCAATGCAAAAACTCAAGATAAATCAGGATGGATAATCCCAGTTGAGATTTCTGTTTATAACGATAGAAGTTTCACATTTATATTAAAAACTCCACCTGCATCAGACTTACTAAAGAAAGCAGCAGGAATCCAATCAGCAGCTAAGAACTCTAAAAAAGAAGTTGCTGGACAAATTACAACAGCTAAATTAAAAGAGATCGCTGAAACTAAGATGCCTGACTTAAACGCAGGATCAGTAGAAGCAGCTATGAGAATAATAGCTGGATCAGCAAGATCAATGGGAATAAAAATAGTAGACTAATTAATTTGTTTGGGAGATGGCTAATCGAGCCACTCTATATTAAGTGGTAGGAGGCATCCGCATCACCACAAAGGGAGGAAAATTAAACATGGCAAAACATAGAGGAAAAAAATACTTAGAAATAGCTAAGTTAGTAGAAACTGGAAAGCTTTATGAAGTAAAAGAAGCTTTAGATCTAGTATTAAAAACTAGAACAGCTAAATTTACTGAAACAGTAGAAGTAGCATTAAGATTAGGAGTAGATCCTAGACATGCTGACCAACAAGTTAGAGGAACAGTTGTATTACCTCACGGAACTGGAAAAACTGTAAAAGTATTAGCAATAACTTCAGGAGCTAACATTGAGAAGGCTTTAGCAGCTGGTGCAGATTATGCAGGAGCTGAGGAATATATAAACCAAATTCAACAAGGATGGCTTGATTTCGATTTAGTAATCGCTACTCCTGACATGATGCCTAAATTAGGAAGATTAGGAAAAATCCTAGGAACTAAAGGATTAATGCCTAACCCTAAATCAGGAACTGTAACTCCAAACATTGCAGAAGCAGTATCTGAGTTCAAAAAAGGTAAATTAGCATTCAGAGTTGACAAATTAGGATCAATTCATGTGCCAATTGGTAAAGCAGATTTCGCACCTGAGAAAATTGAAGAGAACTTCAAAGCTTTCTTAGATCAAATCACAAGATTAAAACCAGCAACTTCAAAAGGACAATACTTAAGAACTGTTGCTGTATCACTAACTATGGGACCTGGAATAAAAATGGACCCTGCATTAGTAGCTAAATACGTTGGATAAATAATTTAATATAGATCCAAACCAAAGACCGTAGGTGGTTGTGAACCTTAAAGTATCCTACCGAGGTTGGAATAAGGTTTCGCTAGCCTCATAGTTTGATTACAACCTCCGTTCCTAACCTTTGGCACGGAGGTAATTTTTAGAAAAAAGAGGAGGTGAATCAAAGAATGGCAACTCAAGCAAAAATCGAACAAGTAGCTGAACTAGCAGAAAAAATAAGAAAAGCTCAATCAGTAGTATTAGTTGACTATCAAGGAATCACAGTTAACGAGGAAACTGAATTAAGAAAAAAAGTAAGAGAAGCAGGTGCTGAATATCTAGTTGCAAAAAACAGATTATTCAAAATAGCATTAAAAGAAGCTGGAGTAGAAGATTCTTTTGATGATTTATTAGAAGGGACTACAGCATTCGCTTTCGGATATGATGATCCAGTAGCTCCTGCAAAATTAGTTTTTGATTTAGCAAAAGATAAGGCTAAAGCAAAAAAAGATATATTCAAAATTAAAGGTGGAGTATTAACAGGAAAAAGAGTTGAAGCAACTGAGGTAGAAGCTCTAGCTAAATTACCTTCAAGAGATCAATTACTTTCTATGTTACTTAACTCAATGCTTGGACCAATCAGAAAACTTGCTTACGCAACTGTGGCAATATCTGATAAAAAAGAAGCTGAAACTACAGCTGAATAATTTGGTCAATATTCAATAATAAAAAAAATTCATTAAGATAATAATTTCGAAAATTAAGGGAGGAAAATTTAAATGGCATTCAATAAAGAGCAATTTATAGCTGATTTAGAAGCTATGACAGTTTTAGAATTAAAAGAATTAGTAACTGCTTTAGAAGAGCACTTCGGTGTAACTGCAGCAGCTCCAGTAGCAGTAGCAGTAGCAGGAGAGGGAGCAGCAGCAGCTGAAGAGAAAACTGAGTTTGACGTAATATTAGCAAACGCAGGAGCTAATAAAATAGCTGTAATCAAAGAAGTAAGAGCAATTACTGGATTAGGATTAAAAGAAGCTAAAGAATTAGTAGACAACGGTGGAAAATTAAAAGAGGGAGTTGCTAAAGAAGAAGCTGAAGCTATAAAAGAGAAGTTAACAGCTGCTGGAGCAACTGTAGAAGTTAAGTAATTAACTTTTAAACTGTTGACTAAGCAATAAATCTTAACTTAGTTAAAAAAAATAGGCACTCTTAAACAGAGTGCCTTTTTACTAATTATTAGAAGTATAATAATTTTTATTTTTGGAAAGTGATAATTAATCATTTGGAAATAGATGAGCCTGTTATTTTCAAGTGATTAGGTATTAAATTTTAAGATTGATAAGGGGTGTGAATTAATGGGGAAACTCGTTGAAAGATTGAATTTTGGAAGGATAAAAGAGAGAGGAATTATGCCTCATTTTCTTGAGTTCCAATTGGATTCCTATGAAGATTTTCTACAAGCTAAAGAAGCTCCAAATAATAGAAAAGACAAGGGGTTAGAATCAGCTTTTAGAGAAATTTTCCCTGTTGAATCTTCTAATGGAGATATCAAGTTAGAATATGTAGCATATGAGCTACATGAAGCTGAGCCACCATTAAATGATGAACTTGAGTGTAAAAAAAGAGGTAAGACTTACTCTGCTTCCCTAAAGGTAAGACTAAGACTTATAAATAAAAAGAGTGGAAATGAGATACAAGAATCATTAGTATATTTTGGAGAGATACCACTTATGACAGAAAGAGGAACTTTCGTAATAAATGGTGCGGAAAGAGTTGTTGTATCACAGTTACATAGATCACCAGGAGTGTCATTTAATAAAGAGATCAACATTCAAACTGGTAAAGACCTTTTCTCAGGAAAAATTATTCCTTATAAAGGGACTTGGCTTGAATTTGAAACTGATAAAAATGATTTCCTTAGTGTAAAGATTGACAGAAAGAAAAAAGTATTAGCAACTGTATTCTTAAAGGCTATTGATTTTTTTGAGAATAATACAGAGATAAAAGATTACTTTTTAGAGACAAAGGAATTAGAATTAACTCCTATATTCCAAAAATATAAAAATAGAGAAGAGCTAATAAGTGTTCTTAGAACTAAATTTGAAGGTAGCTTTATCAAAGAGGATATCTATGATGAAGAGACTGGAGAGATAATAGCAGAAGTAGATGCAGTTATTGATGAAGCATTAATTGAGACATTAATTGATGCGAAAGTAGAAAAAGTAAGTTATTGGGAAGTTAAACCTGAAGACAAACTTTTAGCTAATACAGTATTAAATGATACAACTTTAACAAAAGAAGAAGCTGTTACAGAGGTATTTAAAAAATTAAGACCAGGGGATTTAGTAACTATAGATTCTGCTAAATCACTTATCAGACAAATGTTCTTCAACCCTCAAAGATATGATCTTGAGCCAGTTGGAAGATACAAAATGAACAAGAGACTTAAGTTAAATGTAGCTGATGATGAGATACTTTTAACAAAAGAAGATATAATCGCTACTATGAAGTATGTAATTAACTTAAATAATGGAAATGGACATACTGATGATATAGATAACCTATCAAATAGAAGGGTTAGAGGAGTTGGAGAGTTACTATTAATGCAAATTAAAGCAGGACTTTCTAAAATGGGAAAAATGGTAAGAGAGAAGATGACTATTCAAGACTCTGAAACATTAACACCACAATCTCTATTAAATACTAGACCTCTAAATGCATTGATATTAGATTTCTTTGGATCTGGACAGTTATCACAGTTCATGGACCAATCAAACCCATTATCAGAGTTAACTCATAAGAGAAGAATTTCAGCATTAGGACCTGGAGGATTATCAAGAGAAAGAGCAGGATTCGAGGTTAGAGACGTACATGACTCTCACTATGGAAGAATCTGTCCTATAGAGACTCCAGAGGGACCAAACATCGGTCTTATTGGATCACTAGCTATATATGCTAAGATCAACAAATATGGATTTATTGAAACTCCATATATAAAAGTTGTAGATGGAAAAGCTGACTTTGATAGAATAGAGTACTTAGCAGCAGATGAGGAAGAGGGATTATTCATAGCCCAAGCCGATACAAAAATTGGAGAAAACAACGAACTTCTTGGAGAGGTTGTTTGTAGATTTGGACATGAAATAGTTAATATAACTGGAGAAAAAGTTGATTACTTAGATATCTCTCCTAAACAAGTGGTATCAGTATCAGCTGGATTAATACCATTCCTAGAGCATGACGACGCCAACAGAGCACTGATGGGATCAAACATGCAAAGACAAGCAGTACCATTATTAAGAACAGAAGCTCCTTATATAGGAACAGGACTAGAGAGAAAAGTTGCTGTTGACTCTGGAGCATTAGTTGTATCTAAGGTAGACGGTAAAGTAGTTTATGTGGATGCAAGTAAAGTTATAGTTGAAGATGAAAATGGAAAAGAGCATAAATATAGAATGCTTAACTATGAGAGATCAAACGCATCAATGTGTTTACATCAAACTCCATTAGTATCAGTTGGAGACGAGGTAAAAGTAGGAAGCATACTTGCTGATGGTCCAGCTACTAAAGGTGGAGATTTAGCACTAGGTAGAAATATTCTAATGGCATTCATGCCTTGGGAAGGATATAACTACGAGGACGCGATCCTAATTTCTGATAGATTAAGAAAAGATGATGTATTTACATCTATCCATATTGAAGAGTATGAAATAGAAGCTAGAAATACAAAATTAGGAGATGAAGAGATCACAAGAGAGATCCCTAATATCTCTGAAGATGCACTAAGAAAATTAGATGCAAATGGAATTATAACTGTAGGATCTGAAGTAGGACCTGGAGATATATTAGTTGGAAAAACTGCTCCTAAGGGAGAAACTGAGCCACCAGCAGAGGAAAAACTTCTAAGAGCAATCTTTGGAGAGAAAGCAAGAGATGTAAGAGATACATCATTGAGAATGCCTCACGGATCTAAAGGTACAGTAGTTGAAATTCTTGAGCTTTCAAGAGAGAATGGAGACGAATTAAAAGCTGGTGTAAACAAAGCTATAAAAATATTAGTAGCTGAAAAGAGAAAGATAACTGTTGGAGATAAGATGTCAGGACGTCACGGAAACAAAGGGGTTGTTTCAAGAGTATTACCTGCTGAAGATATGCCATTCTTAGCAGATGGAACACACTTAGACGTTGTACTTAACCCACTAGGGGTGCCTTCACGTATGAACATTGGACAGGTACTAGAGGTACACTTAGGAATGGCAATGGGTAACTACAATGGTGGAACACACATAGCAACTCCAGTATTCGATGGAGCATCAGAAGAGCAAGTAAAAGATTACTTAGAAAAACTAGGATTCCCTAGAAGTGGAAAAGTGGATCTTTATGATGGAAGAACAGGAGATAAGTTTGATAACCCTGTAACTGTAGGAAGAATGTATATGTTAAAACTACACCACCTTGTAGAAGATAAGATGCACGCGAGAGCTATTGGACCATACTCACTAGTAACTCAACAACCACTAGGAGGTAAGGCACAATTTGGAGGACAAAGACTTGGAGAGATGGAGGTTTGGGCACTAGAAGCTTATGGAGCATCAAACATACTTCAAGAGATGTTAACAGTAAAATCAGATGACGTTACTGGAAGAACTAAAACTTATGAAGCGATTATCAAAGGGGAAGAGATGCCAGAAGCTGATCTACCAGAGTCATTCAAAGTTTTATTAAAAGAGTTCCAAGCATTAGCATTAGATGTAGAGTTATTCGATACAGAGAACAATATAATAAATGTTGATGAGGAATTAAATAAAGAGGAAGTACTAACTGAGTACTCACCTTTAGATGATTTTAAAGATTAATAAAAAATAATTTATATAATATATTAAGATAGAAATAAGTTAAGGAGTCCCTCTCTTTAGCTTATTTCTAATCATTATGGCTTTATCTCAATAAGGAGGCTTTGTATTTAATGGGAATTAGAAGTTTTGAGAAAATAAGAATTAGATTAGCATCTCCTGAGAAGATCGAAGAATGGTCTCATGGAGAGGTTACAAAACCTGAAACTATAAACTATAGAACTTTAAATCCAGAAAGTGATGGACTTTTCTGTGAAAAGATATTCGGACCAACAAAAGATTGGGAATGTGGATGTGGAAAGTACAAAAGAATGAGATATAAGGGACTAGTTTGTGAGAAATGTGGGGTAGAAGTAACTAGATCTAAGGTAAGAAGAGAGAGAATGGGACACATTTCTCTTGCTGCACCAGTTTCTCATATTTGGTATTCTAAAGGAACACCAAATAAAATGTCGCTTATAATAGGATTATCTCCAAAAGAATTGGAATCTGTACTATATTTTGCAAGATACGTAGTAACAGAGACTGGAGAGAGTAACTTAAAAGAAGGAAAAATATTAACTGAAAAAGAGTATAAACTATACAAACAGTTATATGGAAATAGATTTGAGGCTTTAATGGGAGCTGAAGCTATACTAAAACTTCTTGAAAAGATAAATCTTGAAGAGTTAAGAGAAGAATTAGAAAAAGAGTTAGATGACGTAAGCTCATCACAAAAAAGAAAGAAAGTTGTAAAAAGATTAAAAATAGTTAGAGATTTTATCTCTTCAGACAACAAACCTGAATGGATGATATTGAAAAATGTTCCAGTTATACCAGCTGATTTAAGACCTATGGTACAATTAGATGGAGGAAGATTTGCTACTTCTGACTTAAATGATCTATACAGAAGAGTTATCAATAGAAATAACAGACTTAAGAAGTTATTAGAGATAAAAGCACCTGAAATCGTTGTTAAAAACGAAAAAAGAATGCTTCAAGAAGCAGTGGACGCTTTAATAGATAACGGAAGAAGAGGAAAACCTGTTGTTGCTCAAAATAATAGAGAGTTAAAGTCTTTATCAGATATGTTAAAAGGAAAACAAGGAAGATTTAGACAAAACCTACTAGGTAAAAGGGTTGACTACTCAGCGAGATCGGTTATCGTTGTTGGACCTTCATTAAAAATGAACCAATGTGGAATCCCTAAGAAAATGGCTCTTGAGCTTTATAAGCCTTTCATAATGAGAGAACTTGTAAAGAGAGAGTTAGCTTCTAACATAAAAACTGCTAAAAAATTAGTTGAAGAAGCAGATGACAAAGTATGGGATGTAATTGAAGATGTAATTCAAGATCACCCAGTATTACTAAACAGAGCCCCGACTCTACACAGACTATCTATTCAAGCTTTTGAACCTGTGTTAATAGAAGGAAAGGCTATTAGACTTCACCCATTAGTATGTTCAGCATTCAACGCTGACTTCGACGGGGACCAAATGGCAGTTCACTTAATGTTATCACCAGAAGCTATAATGGAAGCTAAACTACTTATGTTAGCTCCAAACAACATAATCTCTCCTTCAAATGGAGAACCGATAGCTGTTCCGTCTCAGGATATGGTTATGGGATGTTTCTACATGACAAAAGAGAGACCAGGATCTAAAGGAGAAGGAAAAGCATTCTCAAATATAGATCAAGCATTAACAGCTTACCAAAATAAAGTAATAGATACACATGCTATTATAAAAGTAAGAATAAATGGTGAGATGATAGAAACTACTGCTGGTAGATTGATGTTCAATGAACTATTACCAGAAGTGGATAAACAATATAACCAAACTTTTGGAAAATCACAGTTAAAGAAATTAATTGCTAAGTTATATGACGAGCACGGATTTGCTGAAACTGCTGAATTAATCAATAATATCAAAAACTTCGGATACCATTATGGTGCTATGGCAGGGGTATCTGTTGGTATTGAAGACCTTGAAATTCCAGAAGCTAAGAAAGAGATATTAGCTAAAGCTGATGATCAAGTAGCTCAAATCGAAGCTGACTATAAAGCTGGTAAGATAATAAACGAAGAGAGATACAGAAAAACTATCACTGTTTGGTCAGAAGCAACTGATGCAGTAACAAAAGCAATGATGGACGGACTAGATCAGTTCAACCCAGTTTACATGATGGCGAACTCAGGAGCCAGAGGTAATATTTCTCAGATGAGACAGCTAGCTGCAATGAGGGGAAATATGGCCGATACACAGGGTAGAATCATTGAGGTACCTATTAAAGCCAACTTCCGTGAGGGACTAACAGTATTAGAGTTCTTTATGTCATCACACGGAGCTAGAAAAGGACTAGCAGATACTGCGTTAAGAACTGCCGATTCAGGATACTTAACAAGAAGACTTGTTGATATTTCACACGAAGTTATAGTAAATGCTGAAGATTGTGGAACTCATCAAGGAATAGAAGTTGGAGAATTAATCTCTGATGGTAAAGTTATTGAAGAGTTAAAAGAGAGAATCAATGGAAGAGTTCTTGCTGAAGATTTAGTATTCGAAGGAGAAGTTATAGCTACTAGAAATACTTTAATTGGAAAAGAACTAATCAAGAAAATTGATGAATTAGGAATTAGAAAGGTTAAGATCAGATCTCCATTAACATGTGCTCTAGAAAAAGGAGTATGTAGAAAATGTTATGGAATGGACTTATCTAACCATAAAGAGATATTACTTGGAGAAGCGGTTGGAGTTATAGCAGCTCAATCAATCGGAGAACCAGGAACACAGCTTACAATGAGAACGTTCCATACTGGAGGAGTTGCAACAGCAGCAACAGTAGTAACAGGAGTTAGAGCTGAAAACTCAGGTAAAGTAGCATATAGAGATGTTAAGATACTTGTAAATGAAGAGAATGGAGACGAGATTGTAGTTAGCCAATCTGCTAAATTAATTATTGGAAACTATGATTACGAAGTTCCTTCTGGATCAATATTAAAAGTTAAAGAGGGACAACATGTTGAGATTGGAGAAACTCTAGTAACATTTGATCCATTCCATATTCCTATTATTGCTGACCAAGATGGAAGAATAGAGTATAGAGAACTTTATGTAAAAGAAAACTATGATGAAAAATATGATGTTACAGAGTTTATGGCAATAAAACCTGTAGAGTCTGGAGATATCAACCCTAGAGTTGTAGTTTTTGATGCTGAAGGAAATACAAAAGGAAGTTACACTATTCCATTCGGAGCTTACTTGATGGTAAGAGAAGGGGAAGAGATCAAAAAAGGACAGATTATTGCTAAGATAATAAAAGAAGGAGCCGGAACAAAAGACATCACTGGAGGTCTTCCAAGAGTTCAAGAGTTATTTGAAGCAAGAAATCCAAAAGGAAAAGCAATGCTTACTGAGATAGAAGGTAAGATTGAAGTAACTGGTAAGAAGAAAAAAGGTATGAGAGTAATCTTAGTAAAATCAGTATCTGATTCAAGTGATTACAAAGAGTACTTAGTACCAGTTGGAGAGCGTCTAGTTGTTACTGACGGAATGCTTGTAAAAGCAGGAGATAAGATAACAGAAGGAGCTATATCTCCATTTGACGTATTAAACATTAAAGGACTTGTAGCAGCTGAGCAGTTCATCCTAGAATCTGTACAACAAGTGTATAGAGACCAAGGAGTTACTGTAAATGATAAGCATATAGAGATTATCGTTAAACAGATGTTTAAGAAAGTTAGAATTGTTGATTCAGGAGCTTCTTTATTCTTAGAAGATGAAGTAGTTGAGAAGAGAGTAGTTGAATTAGAAAATGAAAAACTACAAGCTCTAGGAAAACCAGTAATCAAATATGAACCAATTATTCAAGGTATAACTAAAGCCGCTGTAAATACAGGAAGTTTCATATCAGCAGCATCATTCCAAGAGACTACAAAAGTTCTTTCAAATGCAGCTATAGAAGGAAAAGTTGACTTCTTAGAAGGATTGAAAGAGAACGTAATCATTGGTAAGAAGATACCTGCAGGAACAGGATTTAGTGCTTACAAGAAGATAAAAGCAAAGGTTATAGAAGAAGATTTAATGGAGCAAGAGTAATCTGAATATTATATAAAGAATAGGCGACAATGTCGCCTATTCCTATATTTTATCTTTTTGGAGGTAAATTATGAGAAGTATGACAGGATATTCAAAACTATCATATCAAGATGAGAAGTACAACTTGAATATGGAGTTGAAGAGTGTAAACAACAAGAATTTAAATTTAAAAATAAAACTTCCATATAATTTAAATTTTTTAGAGGGATTGATAAGAACTGAAGTTGCCTCAAAGGTAAGTAGAGGATCCCTAGATTTAAAAATTGAATTTAATGATTTGAGAGATTTAGGAAAACTTTTTGACTATGACAAAGAGCAGAGCAAGGGTTATATGAATGTCTTAGATGAAATGGAAAAAGATTTTAATGAAAAATTTACAAACAAGATGGACATTTTAGTTAGAAATTTAAATGTAATAAAGAAAAATGATTTTGAAATTGATGAGAATGAGTATAGTCAATTTATAGTTGAAAAGTTGAGAGAGCTTCTAGTTCCTTTTATAAAAACAAGAGAGGAAGAGGGAGAGAGACTGAGAGTTTACTTCCTAGAGAGATTAGCTGTAATTGAAAAAAATATTCAAGAGATCAAAAAATATAAAGAGCAGGTAGTTGAAATATACAGAGCTAAACTTTTAGAGAGATTGGATAAGATCAGAGGCGATATAGAGTTTAAGCAGGAAGATATTTTAAAAGAGATACTTCTTTTTACAGATCGTTCAGATATTTCAGAAGAGATTTCTAGATTGGATAGTCACCTGGAGCAATTGAAGAAAGAGCTTTTAATAAAAGGTGAACCAATAGGTAAAAAAATAGATTTTATATTACAAGAGATATACAGAGAGCTTAATACAACTGGTGTTAAATCAAATCTTTATGATATTTCAAAATTAATTGTAGAGTGTAAGAACGAACTTGAAAAAATTAGAGAACAATCTATGAATATAGAGTAGGAGGAGAGATGAAACCAATAAATATAGGTTTTGGGAATATGGTTATGGAAAATAGGATAATAGCCATAGTCAACCCTGATTCTGCTCCAAGTAAAAGACTTAAAGAGGAAGCTAAAGCTCAGAATAGATTGATTGATGCAACCTTAGGTAAGAAAACAAAAACTCTCATAATAACAGATTCCAACCATGTTATTATGTCGGCGATTAACCCAGAAACAATATCATTGAGAATAGAGAGAGGAGATAAAAATGAGTAGAGGAATAAAAGGACATCTATATATAGTATCTGGTCCTAGTGGTGCTGGAAAATCTACTATTTGTAGAATGGTACGTAAAATGCTTGGGATAAACTTAGCTACTTCAGCTACAACAAGAGCTCCTAGAGAGGGAGAATTAAATGGTAGAGATTACTATTTCTTAACAAAAGAGGAGTTTATAGCTAAGGAAAAAAATGGGGAATTTTTAGAGTATGCTACTGTTCACGGAAATTATTATGGTACTTTAAAGTCAGAAGTTGAAAGTAGACTTTTAGCTGGAGAAGATGTAATATTAGAGATAGATGTTCAAGGAGGACTACAAGTTAAAGCCCAATATCCTGATGCACATTTAATCTTCTTTAAAACTCCTACTAAAGAGGACTTAGAAGCTAGACTAAGAGGAAGAAAAACAGATAGTGAAGAAGTTATTCAATTGAGATTAAAAAACTCAATCAAAGAGTTAGAGTATGAAAAGGATTATGATATGACTATAATCAATAATACAGTTGAAGATTCTTGTAATGCACTTAAAAAAATCATTGAGGATAAAAATAATTAATAGGAGATATACTATGAAAAAAGAGATAATATATGATGAATTATTAGAGAAAATACCAAATAAATATATTTTAACTATTGTAAGTGGGCAAAGAGCTAGACAGATAGGAAAGGGAGAACCAATCTTAACTAAGTATAGCAAAAAAGATACAGATGTAAAAAAGGCTTTTAGAGAGATCTTGGCTGATAAGATTGGATACGAGATAGTAGAAGAAAAAGTCGGTGAATAATTTATGTTGAAAAAAATATTGGCAATTTTAATATTGCCAATTTTTATTTTATCTTGCGGAAAAAAAGAGATTAAAAAGATAGAGAAAAATAGCTTTTTATTCGGAACTTATATAAGTATTACCGTATATGATGAAGATGAAAAATTGGCAAAGAGAGCTATTGAATTAGCATTTAATGAGATTGAGAGATTGGATAATAAATTTAATAGCAAGGTAAAAGGAAGCCTTATAGATAAACTTAACTCTGGAGAGGAGAAGGAGATTATCTTAGATGACGAGGGAAAATATATATTTCAAAATTTAAAGAGTGTATATGGGTTATCTGATGAAAAGTATGATATAACCATAGGTCCACTTTTAGATCTTTGGGATTTTGGAAGTAAGGCTGAAAGAGCTGTTCCAACTACTGATCAATTGGATAAAGCTAAGAGCAAGGTAGATTTTTCAAAAGTGATCTTAGATGGAAATAGACTCTATTATGCAGATAATGGTATTGAGATAGATACAGGTTCTTTTTTGAAAGGATATGCAATTGAAAAGGCTAAAGAGGTAATGGTAAATGAGGGGATAAAAAGTGCCTTTATCTCATCTATTTCAAGTATAGAAACAATAAATACTAAGCCTGAAGGTAAAAAATGGAGAATTGGAATTGAAAATCCAGAGAACACACAAGAGTTATTAGGAGTTGTAGAACTGGATAATCAAGGTATGGGAGTATCTGGAGATTATCAAACTTTTATAGAGATAGATGGAAAAAAATATCACCATATTTTAGATAAAACTGATGGTTACCCAGTAAAGGATAAGAAGATGGTAGTTGTAATATCAAATAATGCTTTTTTCTCTGATATGTATTCAACAGCCTTCTTTATGATGCCAATTTCCAAGATAATAGAGTTTTCAGAAAAGAATAATTTGGCTGTTTTAGTTGTGGATAGTAATATGAAAATCTATATGTCAAAGGATTTTAACCTATTAAAAAAATAGAAGTATATTTTTGCTCAAAAAATACTCAAAAAATTATTATAAATTACAATTAAATTTCCTTGAATAAACTATACAAAAGAAGTATAGTATAAATGTAAAGAATATAGTTTATGGAGGGAATAAAGTGAGTAAAATAGTGGTAATAGGTGCAAATCATGCTGGAACAGCAGCAATAAATACAATTTTAACAAATTATCCAGAACAGGAAGTAGTAGTTTTTGATAAAAATTCAAATATAAGTTTTTTAGGTTGTGGAATGGCATTATGGATTGGAAAACAGATTTCAGGTCCTGAGGGATTATTCTATGCTACAAAAGAGGGATTGGAAGCAAAGGGTGCTAAAATTCATATGGAAACTGCAGTAGATAGAGTGGATTTCCAGAAAAAAGTTGTATACGCAACAGGAAAAAATGGTGAAAAATATGTTGAGCAATATGATAAATTAATACTTTCAACAGGTTCTTTGCCTATAGATTTAAATATACCAGGAAAAGATTTAGAAAATGTTCAATTTGTAAAACTTTATCAACATGCAGAAGATGTGATAAAGAAATTAGAGAACAAAGAGTTAAAAAATATAGTTGTTGTAGGAGCTGGATATATTGGAGTAGAACTAGCTGAAGCTTTCCAAAGAATAGGAAAGAATGTGGAGTTAGTTGACTTGGCAGATAGCTGTCTATCAGGATACTATGACAAAGAGTTCAGAGATCTAATGTCACAAAATTTAAAAGACAATGGAATAAATTTAAATTTTGGAGAGAGAGTTCTTGAGATAAAAGGAAATGGTAAAGTAGAAGAGGTAGTAACAGATAAGAAAACTTATAAAGCTGATATGGTTATCTTAGCTGTGGGATTTGTACCAAATAATATTCTAGGAAAAGATAGCTTAGAACTATTTAAAGGTTGTGCATATAAAGTAGACTTAACACAAAAAACAAGTGTAGATGATGTATATGCTATTGGAGATTGTGCTACTGTATATGATAATTCAATACAGGATACTAACTATATAGCACTTGCAACAAATGCTGTAAGATCAGGAGTTGTAGCTGCTCACAATGCTTGTGGAACTAAGTTAGAGAGTGTGGGAGTACAAGGATCAAATGGAATCTCTATCTACGGATTAAATATGGTATCTACAGGTTTAACTTTAGAAAAAGCTAAAAAATTAGGTTATAATGCAGTGGCAACAAACTATGAAGACCTTCAAAAGCCAGGATTCATTGAAAAGAACAACAATAAAGTAATGATAAGTATAGTTTATGATATGGATTCAAGAAGAGTATTAGGAGCTCAGATAGCTTCAAAACAGGATATTTCAATGAGTATACATATGTTCTCATTAGCAATTCAAGAGGGAGTGACTATAGATAAATTAAAATTATTAGATATCTTCTTCCTACCTCATTTTAATCAACCATATAACTATATAACAATGGCAGCTTTAGGGGCTAAATAGTTAGTAAAAAGTAGCTTTTTTCCTTTTAGGAGGGTATGAAAATGTTAAAATTAGTAATTTTTGATATGGATGGAGTTATTTTAGATAGTGAAAGAGTGGCAAATTTAGCTTGGTTTCAAGTGAGTGAAAAATATGATTTGGGACTTAATATTGAGAAGCTGAAAGAGATAAAAGGTGGAACAGCAGTAAGAACTCTGGAGGTATTGAGTAAACAAGTTGGAAAAACTCTTGCAGAGAAGATTATGGAAGAGAAAAAAGAGATCCAAATGTCTATAATCAAAAAAGAAAATGGAATTAAATTAAAAGAGGGAGTAGTTGAACTTTTAAAATATATTAAAGAAAAGGGATTAAAATGTATAGTAGCAACCTCAACTACCAAAGAAAGAGCTGAAAAGCAGTTGAAAGAAACAGGGGTATACAGTTATTTTGATAACTTAGTCTATGGTGATGAGATAAAAAATGGAAAACCAGACCCTGAAATTTTTCTAAAAGCTTGTGAAAAGATTGGAGTATCTCCAATTGAAGCAGTGGTTATAGAGGATTCTGTATTAGGGGCAACAGCTGCCAATAGAGCTGGAATAAAATGCTTTGTAGTAGAGGATACTATGAAGTTTAGTGTTGAAGAAAATAGATTAGTTACAAGAAAGTATACAAGCCTATTAGAAGTAGTAGGAAACCTATAATTTATCATTTTATATTGACAACTGTTCAAAATTATAATATACTTATCCTAAGAAATAAAAAAGGAGGTTATCAATATGTCTAACATGAATACAAAATATTGGTGGTGGAACTGCATAGAAAAATCAGATAATTTATTCAAAATGTTAGATAAGAACTTTATTTATATTGATAACATATTTCTGTCTATGTAATTCTACACAGGAAAATACTATATTATATATGGTAAAATGGATTAATTTAAGTTAAGTTTAAGCAGTCTAGCAGACTGCTTTTTTTATTTCTAAAGGGAGATGGTTCAATGGAAGAGAAGAGAGAGTTATGGTCAAGTAGAAAGGGATTCATCTATGCAGCAGTAGGAGCGGCAATAGGCTTGGGAAATTTATGGAGATTTCCATTTCAAGCTTATAAAAATGGTGGAGGAGCTTTCTTTTTGCCATATATAGTGGCATTATTTACTTGTGGTATACCACTTATGATTTTGGAGTATCAATTGGGAAGAAAAGTTAGAGGTGGATCAACTAAGGCATTTAGAATGCTTGGGAAAAGATATGAGTGGCTAGGTTGGTTACAGGTAATGATTCCAATAGTGGTGATGATGTTCTATTGTACAATTATCTCTGTAGCAGTTGTCTTTATGGTATGGTCTTTAGGTCATGCTTTTGGAGTAGTTAATTGGATGTCGGATCCTGGAAAATTAATGGAAATAATTGTGGGTAACGCCAATGGACCTTTTGATTTTTCAGCAGGAATAAGTGGCTATATGCTATCTTTTATTTTGATTGTATGGTTCAGTAACTGGATAATTGTAAAAAAGGGGATATCTAGTGGAATAGAGAAGTGTTCAAAAATATTTACACCTTTATTGATGGTTTTGATGTTAATTTTTATGATCAACTCTTTGAGATTGAAGGGGGCAGTAATAGGGTTGAATGCACTGTTCACACCAGATTTTGAGAAAATATTAAATCCGAGTATTTGGGTAGCAGCTTATGCACAGGTATTTTTCTCAACAACATTAGCTGTTGGAGTTATGATTGCTTATGGTTCATATGTTCCTAAGAAATGGGATGTTGTTAACAGTTCATTTATAACAGTTTTAGCAAATGCATCATTTGATATAATATCTGGAATAACAGTTTTTTCTACATTGGGATATTTGGTAAATAGTATGGGAGTTGAGTTTAACTCTTTTGGAAGTGGAGCTGGGATAGCTTTTATAGCCTTTCCAATAGCCATATCAGCAATAACAGCCAATCAATTTTTACAGGGAATTATTGGATTTATATTTTTCTTCTGTCTATTTATAGCTGGATTGTCATCAAGTATATCTATGCTAGAATCATTTGCAACAGGGGCTTTAGATAAATTCAAAATAAGTAGAGAGAGATTGGTTGGAGTGATCTCTTTAATAGGTTTGGTTGGAAGTGCAGCTTTCTCAACTTATGCAGGTTTTAACTATATATTGGATATAGTTGATTCCCATGTAGGAAACTATATAATAGCTACACTGGGGCTAGTTGAAACAGTTTTAGTATGTAGATACTATGGAATAGAGAAGATAAGAGAGGAAGCTAATGAATATTCTGATTTTGAAATTGGAAGATGGTTTGATATTCTATTAAAATATGTAACTCCTACCATTTTAGGAATAACAGTTATAACAAATTTAATAAAAGGTATTCAAAATTTAACACTTGGAAATCTTGTTTTTGGTTGGGGAACTATTCTATTGATGGTCATATGTGCAACACTTTTCTATAGAAGAGCTTGGGAGATGGAAAGAGGTGAATTGAAGTGAATATAAGTGCAATAGTGATGATGGTATTTGGTTGTTTTGTAGTATGGGGTGGACTATTGATGTCCATTGGTATAACTTTAAAAAAAGAGAATAAAAGAGATTAAAAGGAAATAAGGATGGAAAAGTTATTAGTGGGTAATAACTATGACCATCCTTATCTCATTTATATAAAATATTTAGGTTAGGGGCTAATTAATTTTTAGCTCTTTTTCTAGCTAAAAGAAGTAGGGTAATAACTCCAATGACTCCAACAGGAAAAGCTATTAACCAAGATTTAGTATAACCAATAATAACATATGATACGAAAGATATTGCTGCTACACTGAGTGCATAAGGTAGCTGTGTATATACATGGGCAACGTGGTTACATTGAGAACCAGCAGAAGCCATTATAGTCGTATCTGAAATAGGAGAGCAGTGATCTCCACACACAGCTCCAGCCATACAAGCTGAGATTGAAATAATCATCATCTGTGGATCATTTTCAAATACAGCAACAACTATTGGAATCAATATTCCAAAAGTACCCCAAGATGTACCAGTTGCAAAGGCAAGTCCACAACCAACTAAGAAGATTATAGCAGGTAACATATTTACAAGTCCACCAGCTACATTTTCCATAAGATGTGCTACATAAGGAGCAGCACCTAAACTATCAGTCATAGCTTTCAAGCTCCAAGCAAATGTTAAAATCAATATAGCTGGAACCATTGCCTTAAATCCATCTGGGATAGAATCCATACACTCTTTAAAAGTTAAAGATTTTCTAACAACATAGAATATAATTGCTAAGATTAAAGCAAACATACTTCCAATTGCAAGACCTTGTGAAGCAACACTATTTGAAAATGCTTCAATGAAATTAGTTCCTGCAAAGAAACCACCTGTATATATCATACCAGTGATACAGAATATGATTAAAAATATGATAGGAACTACTAGATCTAAAACACTTCCATGTGAATCTTTCTCACTTAACTCTTCTGGAGTAACAATCTCCCTTCCATCTGAGAAGAGATCTCCATTTAAAGCATTGAGTTCATGAGTTTTCATAGGTCCATAATCACTGTTTGAAACAGCAATCATAATCAACATAATTATAGTGAATAAAGCGTAGAAATTGTAAGGAATAGCCTTGATAAAAATAGCAAAACCATCCTCTCCTGGAACAAAACCACTAACAGCAGCAGCCCAAGATGAAACAGGAGCTATTATACATATAGGTGCAGCAGTGGCATCTATAAGATATGCCAATTTAGCACGAGATATGTTATGCTTATCTGTAATTGGATACATAACACTACCAACAGTTAAACAGTTGAAATAGTCATCAATAAAGATAAGACAACCTAAAATGATAGTAGCAAGTTGAGCTCCAACTCTACTCTTTATTTTTTTACTTGCCCAGATTCCAAAAGCCTTTGATCCACCAGCTTTATTCATCAAGGATACCATTGTTCCAAGAATAACCAAGAATATTATTATACCAACGTTATTTGAATCACTGAGAACTGCTATTAAACCATCATTTAAAACATGAAGTGTAACTTTTTCAAGATTAGCACCAGCATAAAGAACTCCTCCTGAAACAATTCCAATAAAAAGAGAACTATAAGCCTCCTTTGTAATCAAGGCGAGTACAATAGCGATAATTGGTGGAACTAATGCCCAAAATGTCCCGTATAAAGCAGGGGTATATTGAGTACCATTGTCAGCGAATAGACAAATAGAAAGGGTAAAAAATAATAAAAGAAATGAAAAAAACTTTTTAAAAAAATAATTGTTCACAAAACTTTCCTCCTCAACTGCTTAAAATTTGGGTTTTAATACATAGATAGCGAAAGTGATTTGCTAAGTGAACAAAAAAACTATAAAAACATTTCCATTCTGATAGCACTCCACTGATTTGTGACAGTCCGCCATATATTATATGACGTCCCAAGATATATAAACTTGTGCTTTTATACATCTTTCGGCAATTTCCCCTTTTCTTTAAAAGTGTGCACAAACATAGTCTTTTAAAGTAATAATGAAAACTGCAACCTCTATCTTTTCTTAGAACTCTTGATCTTATTTTAGATCTTTTATTTCTGAATGTCAATATAAAAATAAGAAAAAAAGTAAAAAAAATTTACAAAAAGTAGAGAGAAAGTATATTTTTCAAATAAAATTAAGCTTTTAAGGACTTTAAAAAGAGGAATATTTATGTTAAAATATTAAAAAAATATAATTGAAAATAGAGGGAGAAAAAATGGAAAATAAAAACGTAGTAGATGTATTATTAGAGCGTGGATACATCAAACAATTTACACATGAAGATGAAATAAGAGAAGCACTTGGGAAAGAGAAAGTTACATTTTATATTGGATTTGATCCAACAGCAGATAGTTTACATGTAGGTCACTTTATAGCAATGATGTTTATGGCTCATATGCAACAGCATGGACATAGACCGATTGCATTAGTTGGTGGTGGAACTGCTATGATAGGAGATCCTAGTGGAAGAACTGATATGAGACAGATGATGACAAAGGAAACAATAGCCCACAATGTTGCTTGTATAAAAAAACAGATGGAAAAATTCATTGATTTTACAGATGGAAAAGCAATTTTAGAGAACAATGCTGATTGGTTATTAGGATTAAATTATGTTGAGTTTATAAGAGATATTGGAGCACACTTCTCTGTAAATAGAATGTTGGCTGCTGAGTGTTTCAAGCAAAGAATGGAAGCTGGATTATCATTCTTAGAATTCAACTATATGTTAATGCAAGGTTATGATTTCTTAGTATTAAATAAAAAATATGGTTGTACAATGGAGCTTGGTGGAGATGACCAATGGTCAAATATGATAGCAGGAGTAGAGCTAATAAGAAAGAAAGAGCAAAAACAAGCTTTTGCAATGACTTGTACTCTTTTAACTAACAGTGAAGGTAAGAAAATGGGAAAAACTGCTAAAGGAGCATTGTGGTTAGATCCAGCTAAAACATCTCCATATGAGTTTTATCAATACTGGAGAAATGTTGCAGATGCTGACGTTGAGAAGTGTTTAGCACTATTGACATTTGTACCTATGGATGAAGTAAGAAGATTGGGAGCACTTGAAGGAGCAGAGATAAACCAAGCTAAGAAAGTATTAGCTTTCGAAGTTACAAAATTGATTCACGGAGAAGAGGAAGCTTTAAAAGCACAACAGGGAGCAGAGGGAGCATTCGGTGGTGGAGATATGAGCAATGTACCATCAATAGAGCTTTCAAAAGATAGAGTTGGAATGGAGTTACTAGACTTCTTAGTAGAGAACAAGCTTATAAAATCAAAGGGAGAGGGAAGAAAGCTAGTAACACAAAATGGATTGACAGTTGCTGATAATAAAGTTGCAGATTTTGCAATGAAGATAACAGATGAGCTATTTACAGATGGAGAATTTGTTTTAAAAATAGGTAAGAAAAAAATATACAGAGTAGTTTTAAACTAACAATAAGGTGGTTTTTTTGATAGAGATAATACTGAGAAAAATGGAAGAGAAGGATATCCAAAACTTATATAATTATATTCACTTGAATTATGTAAAAAAATATTTTCCTGAAAAAGAGAGGGAGCAATGGGAGGCACACAAAAGATGGTACTCCTTTGTAATAAATTCTCCTACCTATCTCTTTTATACTATTGAAAGTTTGAGTAGAGAGTTTTTAGGAACAGTTAAATTTGAGATGGTAAGTAAAACGGGAGCAATAATAAGTGTTTATTTAATAGAAAAAGTACGTGGAAAGGGGTATTCAGAAGAGGCTATTTTTAACAGTATTGAGGAGTTAAAATTTGAAAGACCTCAGATAAAAAAGGTTTATGCTTATATTTTAGAGGAGAATGAGATCTCTAAAAAAGCTTTTATAAGACTGGGGTTTAAATCAAAAGGAATAAAGGAATATAGCGGAGCTGAACATCTTTTGTATGAAAAAGAGATAGATCAAGAGGAAAGAGAATGACAAAAAAAGAGAGAGTTAAAAATATATTAGAAGAATTAAACAAAAAATTTGGAAAGCCTAAGTGTGCACTAAATTATAATACACCTTTTGAACTTTTAGTTGCTGTAATCCTTTCAGCCCAATGTACAGATGTCAGAGTAAATATTGTAACTAGTGAGATGTATAAGCATGTTAATACACCTGAGGAGTTTGCACAGTTACCACTAGAAAAGATAGAAGAGATGATAAAAAGTACAGGTTTTTATAGAAATAAGGCAAAAAATATAAAATTATGTAGTCAACAACTTCTTGAGGAATATGGTGGAAATATTCCTCAAGAGATGGAAAAATTAGTAAAATTGGCTGGAGTTGGAAGAAAGACAGCAAATGTAGTAAGAGGTGAGATATGGGGATTAGCTGATGGAATAACAGTGGATACCCATGTAAAAAGATTAACTAATTTGATAGGTTTGACTAAGAATGATGACCCAATTAAGATAGAGCAAGATCTTATGAAAATCGTACCCAAAGATAGCTGGATAGATTTCTCACACTACTTGATTTTACAAGGGAGAGATAAGTGTATAGCTAGAAGACCTAAATGTAATGAGTGTGAGATTTTAGAATTTTGTAAATATGGGACTGAAAAGATTAAAAAAGAGAGTAAAAAAGGGAGTTAAAAATGAAAAAACCAGTACTTACAATTGCAGGTAGTGATTGTTCAGGTGGAGCAGGGATACAGGCAGACTTGAAAACAATGACAATGAATGGTGTCTATGGTATGAGTGTAATAACTGCTCTCACTGCTCAAAATACTAAAGGAGTAACAGGAATACTAGATGTTGGAGTGGAGTTTTTAAAATCCCAACTTGATGCAGTGTTTAATGATATACCACCTCAAGCTGTAAAGATAGGTATGTTATCATCAAAGGTATTAATAGAGACAATATCTAAATATCTAAAGGATCAGAATGTAAAAAATATAGTTTTAGATCCAGTTATGGTATCTACAAGTGGTTCAAAATTAATTGCAGATGAAGCTATAGATACAATGTGTAATGAGTTGTTTCCAATAGCTACTGTGATAACTCCAAATATTCCAGAGGCTGAAATTTTAAGTGGTATGGAGATTAAGAGTAGTGATGATATGATGATTGCTGCCAAAAAGATATATGATAAATATGGTTGTGCTGTCCTTTGTAAAGGGGGGCATAATTTAAATGATGCAAATGACTTTTTATACAATGGAGAAAATACAAGATGGTTTATGGGGAAAAGAATAGATAATCCCAATACCCATGGGACAGGTTGTACACTTTCTAGTGCAATAGCATCAAACCTTGCAAAAGGTATGAGCTTAGAGAAATCTATAGAAAAAGCCAAGGAGTATCTATCTAATGCATTGTTGGAAATGTTGGATCTAGGAGAGGGTAGAGGCCCTATGGATCACGGATTTTTAATAAAGAATTAAAAAAATATTTTAATTCTTGACAATTTTAATAAAGAATGGTATAAATATAGAATAAGAAATGTAATTTTATAGGGAGAGGGTAAATATGAAAGTTTATCTAGACAACAATGCAACTACAAAGATGGATAGTGAAGTTCTTGAGGCAATGTTACCATACCTTACTGAATTTTATGGAAATTCATCAAGTTTGCATCTTTTTGGGAAAGAAACAAATAAGGCACTAACAGAATCAAGAGAGTGTATTGCAAAGTTTTTAGGAGTTGAAGCAGACGAACTTATTTTTACGGCATCAGGAAGTGAATCTGATAACTTGGCTATAAGAGGAATTGCAAGAGCTTATAAGAATAGAGGAAAACACATTATAACAAGTCCAATAGAGCATCCAGCAGTAAAAAATACATTGAAGGATCTAGTAGAGGACGGATATGAAGTTACTACAATACCAGTTGATCACAATGGTGTACTAGATATAGAAGCTTTAAAAGCAGCAATAAAAGATGATACTATACTAATAACTGTTATGCACGCAAACAATGAAGTAGGATCTTTTCAACCAATAGAAGAGATAGGAAAAATTGCAAAAGAGCATAGAATTATATTCCACGTTGATGCAGTTCAGACAATGGGAAAATTAGATATAAAACCTAAAGAGATGGGAATAGATTTACTTTCTTTCTCTGGACATAAATTCTATGGACCTAAAGGAATAGCAGGATTGTTCTGGAGAAATGGAGTAAGATTTGGAAAAGTTCTTACAGGTGGAGGTCAAGAGAAAAAGAGAAGACCAGGAACATCTAATATACCAGCAATAGTTGGAATGGCTAAAGCACTTGAAATATCATATAGAGATATGGGAGAAGAGTGGAAAAGAGAAGAGGAGTTAAGAAACTATTTAGAGGATGAGATTGTAAAAAGAATCCCAGAAGTAGTTGTAAATGCTAAAGATGTAAAAAGATTACCAGGAACTTCAAGCATTACTTTTAAATATTTAGAGGGAGAGTCTATCCTTTTAAGTTTAAGTTATAAAGGAATTGCAGTAAGTTCAGGTTCAGCATGTTCTTCTGACGAATTACAAGCATCTCACGTACTATTAGCTATGGGAATTCAACCAGAGTTTGCTCATGGAACAATCAGATTTGGTATAGGAAAATATAATACAAAAGAAGAAATTGATTATGTAATTGAATCAGTTGTTGAAGTAATCAACAAATTGAGAATGATATCACCACTATGGAATGCATATCAGGCTGAAAAATAGAAAAATTTAAGATGATTTAAGGAGAAAAAAATGCAATATACAGAAAAAGTAATGGAACATTTTATGAATCCACACAATGTTGGAACAATTGAAAACCCATCAGGATATGGAAAAGTTGGAAATCCATCTTGTGGAGATATAATGGAGATATTTATCAAAGTTGAAAATGATATTATAACAGACGTAAAATTTAGAACTTTTGGATGTGCATCAGCAATAGCTAGCTCATCTGTTTCAACAGATTTAGTATTAGGAAAAACTGTAGAAGAAGCTTTAAAATTAACTAACAAAAAGGTTGTTGAGGAACTAGGGGGATTACCACCAGTGAAAATGCACTGTTCTGTATTAGCAGAAGAGGCTATCCAATTAGCAATCAATGATTATTTATCAAAAAAATCAGCAAAAGCTGAATAATTTTAAGAAAAAATGAAGTTTAGGAGAAAATTTTTTATAAATTTTCTCCTGTTTTTTTATAAAAAAAATAAAAAAATATATCTGTAAACCATTGATTTTATTAGGGAAGATTGATGATAAGATATTTTATTTAAAAAAATAATAAAAAAAGTGTTGACGAAAATTATTATTTGTGATATTATAATCTATGTCCGCGAGAGAGCGGTACAAAAAATGTTAAGGACATTAGCAACAGAATAGAGAAAGACAATAAATGCAAACACAACAATAAATTGGTGTAAATTA
>NZ_JBEFNA010000027.1 GCF_040199715.1 Fusobacterium sp. SYSU M8D902 | reverse complement strand
ATTTCATGGGAAGACGGCTGAAGAAATTTATCAAAATTTTTTCAGAAAGATTGCCTAAGAATTTTTTAGAAAAAAAGCGACAATTACTATTGCAATTTACGCAACAGTGGGAGTTTCAAATAGATCTTCTCCTATTTTTTTTAAAGGGATCTCATTTTCATCTATGATTCCATTTTTATTGCTATCAAAATATATCTGGAATCCAGAAAAAATCTCATAATTTCCTATTTTTATGAGATATGTTTCCTCTATATTTCCATAATTTTTTATCTGATAAGGAAGATTTACTTCAGCTCCATACTCTAAATTAAGTACTGGAAAATAATTTTCTACTTCAAAAGCCACTATCTCTTTCAAATCAACTATTACATAGTTAGATACGGCTAATATCTTTTCACCACTCTCTTTTTCATATGACAAAAATGTTTGTGTGATTATTTTCTTACTATTTAGAGTTTCTCCAAGTGAATTTTTATTTATAATCAAAGAAAATACAATGATAAAACAACACAAAAATTTTCTCATACTACTTCCTCTCTTTTATCAAAAGATCTTAGTACAATAATATATTTCTACAGTTTCTTGTGAATCCAACTCTTCTAAAAAAAGTTCAATTACTCCTCCATAACCTTCTAATGGATGATCTTTTATTGGAATAATTTTACCTTTTAATTTATATACTGGATACCCTTTTCCAGTTAAGCCTTTATCTCCGTAAGATAGTTTACTATGTTTTCCAATAGGATTAGTTATATTCAGATTAAAAAGTTTCTCATCACTTATATTTGTTATATCAACCCTATAGAATACAACATCTCCTCTTTTTCCAGTCAAATTTGTGAGTTGATATGGAAAATCTAATTCATTGTCATTGTTCACATCCAATCCTTGATATCTAACTATCTCTATTTCAGAACCATTACTTCTCATTATAAAAAAATCTGGAGCATAACTTACTTTGTTCTGCATCTCTTCATAGTCATTTTTATAACTATACTTTAACTTATTTTTATATACATCTTCTGGAAATTTATCATAGTCAGGTTTTAAATGAAGGGCTAGAATACTGCTTCCTTTAAGTTTTTTAGCATCTTTTGCTTCAAACTCAACTTTGCTATTTTCTAAGTTTATTTTAACATTTTCTAGCTCTAATTTACCCTCATCAAAATATATCTTTTCTTTACTATTAAAAGAAACAAAATATGAACTTTTCCTATCAATTGTAAATTTATCCTCAAAATCATTGGTAAACTTTAATTCACTAATATCCCTATTATTTAAATTTTTCATATCATAATATAAGATTGCTGTTCCATCATCTAATCTTTCCCAATAATTTTCAATCTCAAAATCAGACCTCTCATAAACTACTCTCGCTTCTACTATATTTGATTCCTCTTTTATATAGATATTTGAAATTAATGCCTCATTCCCAATTTTATACCCATCTGCATAGAGTATAAATTGGAAAAAAGAGTACAGTATTACTAGTATAAGAAATTTTATTTTACTTACTCTTTCTTCTCTTAACATAATACCGTACTCCCTTCCACTAATTATTAATTAGAATTTTTTATGCCTATTCATCAACTTTTACATTATAGTATATTTCAATGTTGTCTCCTGGGTTTATCACTGGTATACTTAATGTTACACTTCCAGAAGCTCCAACTTCAGGAACACCTTCTATCTCTACAAATGAACCTCCATTTGTTCTCCATACTGGTTTACCTGTCATTGTTGCACTTCCATCACCATGGAACATAGTTGTATAATCAGCGATCTTATCTGCAACCACTATATTAGTTGCACTACCATTTCCTGTATTTTGGATAACTAGTTTATAGAATATAGTATCCCCTGGGTTTACAGTTAAAGCATCTTTTGTATATTCACTATCAGGAGTATTATCTTTATTTCCATCTACAGCTTGGTATTTTTCTATTCCTAAAGTAGCTGTTGGTATAGTATAAGTTACTGTATTAGTATTTACTGCTGGAATATCTGTTATTCCATTGTTATAAGAGTATGAAGCTGTATTTGAAACTACTGTTCCTGGAGCTGTACTTTCTTTAGCTTTAACTCTTAGTAATAATACACCACCTGCTGTATTTACTCCACCACCTGCTGGTACACCTTTTAATTTAACTGATAATACATTATTAACTACTGATACATCTATCTCATCAGAAATTACTTCATATCCTGTAGCTGTTAATGGTAACGCTTTAGATGTAGTCCAATTAAATGGAGTCCAATCAGCCACTGTTGCATCAACTTCTATATCTGATGATAGATTATCTGTTATTACCACATTTGTTGCTGGTATATTAGCATCATTTGTTATTTTAAATCTGTATATAAATGAATTTGAATTATCTATATCTAAAACACTTTTTTCAACTTCAATTTTTGCTTTTTCTGGAACTGTGTAAAGAACAGTTTCTGTATTTGCTGAAGGTACTATCTCTTTACCATTGTTATAAACATATGAAGCTGTATTTGAAATAACTGTTCCTGCTGCTACACCAGCATTAGGTTTAAATCTTATTACTAACATACCACCTTTTGTATCAGTTATTCCTGCACCTGCTGGTACTCTTTTAGCTTTAAATGTCATTACACCATTTACTATTGATACATCTACATCATCTGCTATAGTTTCATATCCTGTAGCTGTTAACGGTATACTTTTGAAAGTACTACTTCCAAATGGATACCACACTGCAATATCTTTATCTGCATGAATATTATTTGGAAGGTTATCAGTAATTACCAAGTCTTTACCTATTACATCTGAATCATTTGTTATTTTAAATACATAAATAAGTGCATCTGGAACTGCTGTTTCTCCTAATGATTTTTCAACTTTTACATTAGCCACTGGTTGTTCTATATTTAAAGTGATTGTACTCCAATCCACACCTATAGCTGAGCTTGTACTTCTAGCATAGATTCTAAATGTTTCTGTTCCAGTTATTTCTGGTTTTAAACTTCCTACTACAAAGAATTTAAATAGATCACCATTTGCTACATCTGGAGTTAAATCTGTTATCTCAGTAGTTTCTGAAGCTTGTTTTATTCCATCACCATTTGTATCCACTATATATTTTACTGAAGCGAATATATCTCCAACTTCTTCTACTGTTAATCTAAATTTCTCTACATCTCCCATTTTATTCTCTAAAGTTTGAGGTATAACTACTTCTTTACCTGAAACTGCATTAAGTGTTAAATCTGAAGAAAGTAAAGCTGAACCAGCAGCTGAAATTGATGTTACAGTTATTGAACTGTAGTCACTTACACCTGTATCAACTTTAGAAGTTGCAAATGTTCTAAATAGAGTAGTCGGAGTAGCTTCTAACCATCTTCCAGCAAGTATTACATTGTACTTTTCTCCTGGATTTAACTCTGGTGTTTCAGTTACTACAACATTTTCAGAATCCTGTTTTATTCCATCTCCATTTGTGTCTAGATAGAAAATAGGATTTTCAATATAGATTCCGTTTTCTATACTTAATGTATAAGCATCTTTTATATTTCCTATATTTTCAATTGTTTGAGGAATTGTGAATAGTGTTTGTCTTACAAATGTCTCACTTAGATCTTTAGCTATAGCTACTGCACGTTTTACAGGTATTGTATAAGATACTGTATTTGTATCTTTTGTAACCATAGTTCCTGTTCCATTATCAAATGTATAAGATGCTGTATTAGAAATAATAGTTCCTCCAAGTTCACCATCTTTTGGTTTTACTCTTAAATGTAATACACCACCTGCATCATTTCCAGTGTGATTAGCTGCTATACTTTTTACTTTTAAAGTTAAAACTCCATTAACTACTGAAAAATCTATTTCATCTGCATTATCTTCATAACCAGTTGCAGTTATTGGAACCTCTTTACCTACACTTGAACCAACTGGGAACCATACACCCATATTCTTATCAAGAACTATATTACTTGCTAAAGTGTCAGTAAGAGTTATATTTGTAGCAGGTGTATTTGATTCATTTGTTATTTTAAATACATAAATAAATGTATCAGGTTCTCCTGTTTCCCCTATACTTTTTACTACTTTTACATTTGCATATGGTTTTATAGTAAATTCATTTGTATTCCATACAACTATATCTTCATCATCTAAAATTCTAGCATGAACAATATATTTCTCAACTGTATTTGCTACAGCACCTGTTGGAACTTGTCCAGTAACAATTAGAGATATACTCTCTTTTGCTTTTACTATTGGAGTCATAGTTGATTCTGGAATAACTGTAGTCTCATTGTCATCTAAGACTCCGTTTCCATTCTCATCAATAATGAAAGCTAAATCAACTAAATCATCACCATTAGTTAAATAAACTGAAATACTTGTATCTATATTACTAGCATTTGTTATCTTAACAGGAAAAGCTATTCTCTCTCCTGGAAAAGCTGATGATATAATACTAGGTGATATAGTTACTGCCTTAACTGGATTTACAGTTACTGTAACAATATTTGATAAAACAACTTGCTCTTTATTAGTTGTGTCCATAAATGTCAATGTTGCTTGAGTTCCTATAGTTATATTTGCTGGAGCTGGAGCAGCTTGTACATTCAATCCTCCAAAAATTAAAAATATAAACAATATCATTCGATAAAAATACTTAGCCATAAATTCACTCTCCTTAAAAAAATTTTAAAGAAAGACAATTTTAATTAACAGAAACACCAAATTTAAAAGTTCTCTCTTCATTTGGTTTCATGCTATCAACTGTCCATCTAATAGATTTATACATCGAATCGGCAACAGGTCTTCCGTCACTACCCAAATAAGGATATTTTTTATAATCTTTACCATCTGTTGATACAGAGTAAGAATCACTTGGTGAAATATAAGTTGGAATCAATGTTGTGTATTCTGGTATTGGAATACTTGGCATTATATTTTTCACAACTCCCTCATCATCATTTTTTACTTTAAGAGTATAAATTAGTGTATCTCCAGGATTGACATCTTTTGCCTGAATTAGTGTCATTTTTCCTGAATTCATCTCCATTTTTTCAACTGTTAAATTAAAGTCTACTTTAGCATATGCACATACTAAATTAAGTAACAAAATAAACATTAAACATATCTTTCTCATAAAAACCTCCTATTTATAAAATAATAATAACTCACTATCCCCCTTTCATAAAATTTTTCTGCTCTAATATTTATACTCTCTATTTAATTAATACTAAACTTTTGTTAATTTCCTTTTTATTTTTTTCTTTTTTTTTATTTTTTTGTCAAAAAATTGTCACAATTAAAAAAAAGACACTGATTTCAAAGTTAAAATAACTTTAATTTCAGTGTTTTTTCAAACATTTTTGTATCTATTTTAGTTTATTTTTATTAGTCTAATCCCAATATCTTTCCATTGTTATAATAACCTGATACTATCAACTCACCTTCGTTACTATAAGCTCTCCATCTGCCATCTCTTATTCCTTCTCTGTATTCTACATCATAAAGTATTTTTCCATTTTCATCAAAATACTTCCAAACTCCCTCTCTCAAACTATTCTTTACTATCCCAGAACACAAAATCTCTCCATTTTTATGATACAGTGCCACACTAACTACTTTTTCTCCTTCAAGAAATATATTTTGAGCATCCAACTTTCCTTCTTCATCATACATCTCCCAAAATCCAGATCGAATATCATTTTTATAATTTCCTGTTAGTTTTAATTTCCCATTAGGATAGTAGTACAACTGTTTCCCCTCTAGCTTTCCTCTACTATAATTTTCTATTGCAGATATATTTTTAGTGTTTTCATCATAGAAATACCACTCCCTATCTCTCTCTCCATTTTTAAAATATCCTTTTACAGAGAGAGTTCCATCCTCAAAATAACTAAAAACCTTTCCATCTCTTACCCCATTAACAAGAGTGATATCGTTCTCTATTCTCCCATTTTTATGATGGGTTATTTCATGTGTTATTTTAGCATTTATATTGCTACAACCAATGATAACAAAAGATAAAATTATAACTAAATATTGCATAAGTTGCCTCCTAGATAAATCTGAGTATATTCTACTATAATTTTTAAATATCTTCAAGAATTTTATCGTTGTTTAAAAAATGAAAATAATTTATAATTCTATATATACAATAAACATATTTTATATTATAATATTATATGTTACATTTAAATTAATTAATGGAGGCAGAACAATGAAATTAACTCTTAGAGAGAAAGAAAAGCTTTTAATCGTAGTTGCTGCTGAGGTAGCTAGAAGAAGAAAAAATAAGGGATTGAAATTGAACTATCCTGAAGCTATTGCTCTAATAACAGATGAGCTTATGGAAGGAGCTAGAGAGGGGAAAAGCGTTGAAGAACTTATGAGTTTTGGAAGAACCATCCTTACAAGAGATGATGTAATGGAGGGAGTTCCTGAAATGATAGAAACAGTCCAAGTAGAGGCAACTTTTCCTGATGGAACAAAACTTGTCAGTGTAAAAGATCCAATTGAATAGGGGAAAATAATGAGACCGGGAGAGTATATTTTAAAAAAAGATAAAATTGTATGTAATGCTTCAAAAGAAGCTATTACTCTAAGAGTAATAAATAGAGGAGACAGAGCTATACAGATAGGATCTCACTTTCATTTTTATGAAGTAAATCCTATTCTTGAATTTGATAGAGCTAAAGCTTACGGTAAAAGACTGGATATTGCCGCTGGTACAGCAGTAAGATTTGAACCAGGAGATGAAAAAGAGGTAAAACTTATTGATATTGGTGGAAATAGAAAAGTTTATGGATTAAACGATAAAATCAATGGGACTTTAGATTAGGAGGAAATAATGAGTTTTGAAATTGGAAGAAAACAGTATGCTTCTATGTATGGTCCAACTACTGGTGATAGTATAAGACTTGCAGATACAGAGCTATTTATAAGAATAGAGAAAGATTTTACAACTTATGGTGATGAGTGTAAATTTGGTGGTGGAAAATCTTTAAGAGCTGGAATGGGACTTAATCCAGTAGAGAAAAGAGATAATGAAAAAGTTGTTGATACAATAATTACAAATGCAGTTATCCTTGACTATACAGGAATCTATAAGGCTGATATTGGAATAAAAGATGGAAAAATTAAGTTCATAGGAAAAGGTGGAAACCCTGATATGATGGACAATGTAGATTTTATCGTATCAGCTAGTACAGAGGTTATTGCAGGAGAGGGTACAATAGTAACAGCTGGAGGAATTGATACTCACGTTCACTACATCACTCCTGAAATAGTAGAAACAGCCTTAAGTGGAGGACTTACTACTCTAATAGGTGGTGGAACAGGACCTGCTGAAGGAACAAAAGCTGTAACTACAACTCCAGGAGCTTGGCACATACACAGAATGCTTGAATCAGCTGAAGGTTTCCCTATCAACTTTGGATTCTTTGGAAAGGGAAGTGGAGCTGTAGAGGGACCAAATGAGGAGCAAATAGAAGCTGGAGCTATTGGATTAAAAGTACATGAAGATTGGGGAGCAACAAGATCTGCTATAGATAATGCATTAAAATGTGCTGATAAATATGATGTACAGGTAGCTCTTCACTCTGACACACTTAATGAATTTGGATTTGTAGAGGATACAATAGATGCTATTAAAGATAGAGTTATTCATACTTTCCATACAGAGGGAGCTGGTGGAGGTCACGCTCCTGACATTGTGAGAATGGCATCATTTAACAATGTTTTACCTGCATCAACTAACCCTACAAAACCATTTACTGTAAATACTATTGCTGAACACTTAGATATGCTTATGGTTTGTCATCACTTAGATCCAAAAGTGCCTGAAGATCTAGCTTTTGCTGACTCAAGAATAAGAGAACAAACTATAGCAGCTGAGGATATTTTACAAGATATTGGAGCTTTGAGTATAATGAGTTCAGATGCTTTAGCTATGGGAAGAATCGGTGAAGTTGTAATGAGAACTTGGCAGACAGCTCATAAAATGAAATTACAAAGAGGAGTATTAGAGGGAGATGAGGAGTACTCTGATAACAACAGAGCCAAGAGATATATAGCTAAATACACTATTAACCCTGCTTTAGCACATGGTATTTCTGAGTATGTTGGATCGATAGAAGTTGGTAAATTTGCTGATTTAGTTATATGGGAACCAGCATTCTTTGGAGTAAAACCTAAGATGGTTGTTAAATGTGGAATGGTTGCTCAAGCTGTAGTTGGAGATGCTAATGCTACAATTCCAACTCCTGAACCAATGATGATGAGAGCTCAATTTGGAGCTTATGGAAAAGCTACTGCGTCTACATCTATCACTTTCGTTTCAACTTATGCTTTTGAAGATAGAATAAAAGAGAAGTTAGGATTAAATAAGATAGTTTTACCAGTCAGAGGACACAGAACTCTAACTAAGAAGGATATGAAATTGAATAATGTAACTCCAGATATAACTGTTGATCCACAAACTTATGATGTAAGAGTTAATGGAGAACTTATTACTTGTGAACCATTAAAAGAGTTACCAATGGCACAAAAATATTTCTTATTCTAATTTTTATATAAAGGAGAACAGATGATATTAGATAAAATTTTAGGAAATATTAAAGATTTGGATATGCACCATGATGAGTGTGAACATCATCACCATGATGAGCAACACATACATATAGAGAGAATATATCTAGAGAGTGATGAGCTTTTAAAGAGAGTTTTAAGAGTTACATCTGATCATGGAAATGAGTATGGTATCTCACTTCCTAAAGGGAGCGAAATGAGAGATGGGGATATTCTTTTTAATGATGGACACAATATGGTAATCATCTCTGTAAAAGAAGATGATGTACTTGTAATCACTCCTAGAGATATAAATGAGATGGGAGAGGTTGCTCATAATCTTGGAAACAAACATCTACCTGTACAAATAGAAGATGGAAAAATTATAATCCAATATGATTATTTAGTAGAAAAATTCTTAATGGATATAAAAGTTCAATTTGAAAGAAAAAATATGAAGTTAAAGCAGGCATTTAGACATGTTGACCACAGCCACTAAAATGAGATTTTTAAGCATCTTACAAATTTGTGATTCAAATTTTCCTGTTGGTTCTTTTAATCACTCTTTTGGAATGGAAACCTATCTGAGAGATGGACAGATATGTGATAGTCAAACTCTTAAACTTTGGTTAAACTCATATTTAGAACATCAATTTATTTATTCTGATGGATTTGCTATCAGACTTGTATATGAGTATTTAAAGGATAATCAGCTTGATCAGATCTGGCAATTAGATAGAATGCTAACAGTTCAAAATAGTGCAAAAGAGAGTAGATATGGAGCTAAACTTGTTGGTCAAAGAATGATAAAAACTTATTTGGAACTGTATGATATTCCTTTATTGAGAGAGTATGAAAAGAGAATCAAAGGGAAATTATCATTTGGTAGTCCTAGCATAGCTACAGCTATTTTGATGTACAATCTAGAGATCTCTATGGAGGAAGCTTTAACATACTATATGTATAGTACAGTGTCAACTTTAATCCAAAATGGAGTGAGAGCAATTCCGTTGGGACAAAAAGATGGACTTTTAATAATGAAAGAATTTTTTGAGATTTTTGAAAATTTAGTAGAAAAAATAAAAAAATTAGATTTTGATGATTTTGGACTAACAGTACCAGGATTAGAGATTTCACAAATAAATCACGAAGGTTTAATATTTAGACTTTTTATGTCTTAATGAATAGAAGGGAGATAGAATGGAACCAGTTATAATAGGTGTTGGTGGACCAGTCGGTTCAGGAAAAACACTTCTTATTGAAAGAGTTACTAGAGTAATGGCAAAAGATTATAAGATTGCTGTTATTACAAACGATATATATACAAAAGAAGACGCAATGTTTATGGTAAAAAACTCTGTTTTACCTGAAGATAGAATAATCGGAGTAGAGACAGGTGGTTGTCCTCATACAGCTATAAGAGAGGACGCTTCTATGAACTTTGCAGCAATAGATGAATTAAAAAGTAGATTTGACGATTTAGATATAATATTTTTAGAAAGTGGTGGAGATAACCTAGCTGCTACTTTTAGTCCTGATCTAGTTGATTTCTCAATCTATATCATTGACGTGGCACAAGGGGAAAAAATCCCTAGAAAAGCTGGTCAAGGAATGATAAAAAGTGATATGTTCATTATAAATAAAATAGATTTAGCACCATATGTGGGAGCTAATCTTGATGTAATGAGAGAGGATACAAAAGTATTTAGAAAAGAAAAGGATTTTATCTTTACAAACTTAAAAACTGATGAAGGTGTTAACAGTGTTATTCAATGGATAAAATCTAACTGTCTTTTAGAGGGGTTAAAATAAGATGAGAGAAAAAATCACAGTAGATGATTTAAGACAAAATAATCTTGCTGGTTATACCGAACTCATTTTAAAAAGATTTCCTAGAAGAACAGGGGCTAGTAAAAGCTATACTGTAGGAGCTGCAAAAGTATCTCCAGCTATATATTTAGATAGTGATGAGATACCTTGCTACTACTTAATACAATTAGGTGGTGGATATATTGAAGGAGAATACTATGAGAATCAGATCAAACTCTTGAAAGATAGTCATACTATCCTCACTACACAAGCTCCTAATAAAGTATATAAGAGTGAGAATGATATTCCTTCTAAACAGTATACAAAAATTGAACTTGAAGAGAATAGTAATTTAGAATTTATCAACGATAGTGTAATCTTATACAAAGATGCTGTCTATGAACAAAAAACAGAGATTTTTTTAGAGGAAAATAGTACACTTATATACTCTGATGGTATTACTGCTGGTTGGTCTCCAGATGGTAAACTTTTTCAATACACAAGTGCTAAAATGAAAACTGACATCTACTTACAGGGTGAACCTATCTATTTAGATAATTTAAAAATAGTTCCTCAAAACTATGATGTTCAGAGTTTTGGTGTTTTAGAAGGATATAAAAACTTTGGAACAATGCTTGTAATAAGTAGTAAGGTTGATAAAGAGTTGGTTAAAAAGATAAAAGAATTGACCAAAAATTTGAATTTAGATGTTAAATTTGGAATATCTCTTCTTGAAAAAAATGGATTTGTTGTCAGAATTCTTGGAAATCTTACTCAAGACATTCAAAAAGTCATTGGAACTATCCATAATTTTATAAGAGATGAATTTTTTCAACTAGAAAGTTTAGATTTAAGAAAATATTAGAACTTATACAGTATTGAATAGGAGATAATAAAGGAGAATAGATGAATTTAAAAAAGATATTTTTAGGATTTTTAATATCAATTTCAAGCTTTGCATATAATAACGTAAACTATATATTTGATGACGGTGTCTATAAAAAAGAGATCACAGTTACTAAAGCTCCTAAAAGAGCTGTAACCCTAGCACAATTTATGACAGAAACACTTTTAGCTCTAGGTTTAGAAGATAGAATGATTGGAACAGCTCTTCTAAATGAGGAGATACTTCCTGATTATAGAGAGGCTTATAGCAAAATTCCTGAACTTCAAATGGGAGAGGGGCACTCTATTTCAAAAGAGTCCTTCATTGCTACTGATCCAGACTTTGTAACAGGTTGGGAGCAATCAATTACTGAAGAAGCTACTGGTTCATTAGATGAATTAGAAGAGAGAGGAATAGTCCCATTTATTTCTAGTGGTTTAGCTCCTGATGCTACTATTGAAAGTGTTTACTCTGATTTCATCCTACTTGGAAATATATTTGAAGTGCCTGAAAGAGCTAAATCTATTGTAGATAAGATGAAAAAAGAGGTAGCAACAATAACAGAAAAAACAAAAAATATAAAAAGTAAGCCTAGAGTATTAATCTATGACTCTGGAGAGGGTGAAGCCTTTGTAGGTGGTTCAGGACTTCCTAATGATCTTATCTCTCTAGCTGGTGGAGATAATATATTTAAAGACTTAGGACAAGATTATACAACAGTATCTTTTGAAAGTATTGCTGAAAAAAATCCTGAAATAATAGTGGTAACAGAGTATTATTCTGGTATAACTGGAGATGAAAAGATCAAATTCTTAAAAAATCACCCTGGATTAAAAGATATAGATGCTATTAAAAATGATAGAATATATAAGATAGGTCTAATTGATCTTGCTCCAGGTATAAGAAATTCTAAGAGTGTAGAAAAACTATATAATATGTTTTATGGAAATGATAAATAATGCTAAAAGAGAAAAATAGTTATTTATTTATGCTAATTATACTAAGCTGTCTGCTTATTTTTAGTATAATCTTAGGTATCTCATTTGGAACTAGTTATATTCCTATGAAAACAGTTTACCACTTCTTAATAAATAAACTTTTTAACTCTGAGATTTTTACTATAGATTGGAAAAAGAATATTGAGTCTATAATTTGGGAGATAAGGGCTCCTAGAGTTTTACTCTCTGCTATCAGTGGTTCAGGTCTTGCTATTTGTGGTGTACTTATGCAGTGCATTACAAAAAATCCAATTGCTGACCCCTATATTTTAGGCATCTCATCTGGAGCTTCCTCTGGGGCTGTAGCTGTTATTATTTTAGGTGGTAGTAGCATGGGATTTCTCAGTATTACCAGTGGAGCTTTTACTGGAGCTCTACTCTGTGGTATTCTAGTTTTTATTATAGGTACTCAATATGGAAAAAATATCTCAACTGTTAGATTAATTTTAACTGGTTTAGCTGTTTCAACCATATTCTCTTCCATAACAAATATTTTAGTTTACTCTGCTAAAAACTCTAATCAAGTTAGATCTGCTGTATTTTGGAGTATGGGTAGCTTGGGAAGAGCTCGTTGGGGAGAGATATCTATCCCTTTTATAGCTTTGATGTCCATACTTTTAATCTCCATACTTCTTGCAAAATCCCTTGATATTCTATTATTGGGGGATAATACAGCTAAGATGATGGGAATGGAAGTCGGAAAGATAAAAACTATTATAATTTTAAGCTCTACTCTCCTTATCTCAATACTGGTGGCTATGACAGGTTCAATTGGGTTTATAGGACTTATAGTTCCGCATATTTGTAGATATTTTTGTGGAAGTAGTCATAAAAGACTTTTACTCTGTTCATTTTTAACAGGAGGAATATTTTTAATAATCTGTGATACAATTGCTCGGACTATGTTTCCTCCTAGAGATATTCCTATAGGAATAATTACCTCTATAATTGGAGGTCCATTTTTTCTATTTATGATAGGGAAAAATAGATACTCTTTTGGTGGTGAAAAATAGTGCTAGAAATAAAAAATTTATCTTATAAAACAAAGGGAAAACTGATCTTAGATAATCTTACTCTAAAATTTCCAAATAAAAAATTTATAGGAATAATAGGTCCCAATGGTGCTGGAAAATCAACTTTATTAAAAAATATCTATGGTGTCCTTTCCCCCAGTTCAGGTAGCATTTTGATCGAGGGGCAAGATATAAAAAAAATTAGTAAGAGAGATCGAGCTAAAAAAATAGCAGTTCTAGCCCAAGAAGATAGTAGTCAATTTGATTTTACAATAGAACAGATAGTGGAAATGGGTAGGTATCCATATAAAAATATCTTTGAATCCTATTCACAAGAGGATAGGGATATTGCAATTAAAATGTTAGAAAGAACAGGGATGAAAAAGCATATTGGAAGATATTTTAAAGATCTCAGTGGTGGAGAGAAACAAAGGGTATTAATAGCTAGAGCTTTGGCACAAAACACACCTATTTTAATACTAGATGAACCTACCAACCATTTGGATATAGGCTTTCAACTACAACTTCTACATATGATAAAACATCTGGATATAACAGTTATCTCTGCCTTACACGATCTCAATTTGGCAGCTATTTTTTGTGATTATATCTTTGTAATGAAAGATGGTAAAGTAGTAGATGAAGGTATTCCTGAAGATATCCTAACCAAAAGTAATTTAAAAACTATTTTTGGTATAGATTCTTATATTGGAAAAAATCCCGTAAATGGTAAAATACAGATCTCTTATATGACAAGCCACTACCATATTGATGGAGTGGGCTTAGATCATTCACATAAAGATAAATTTACAGGGATTCATTCACATATTGTTAAATAATTTTTCATATTATTTATAATAAACTTCATAAAAAAATTGCCAAATTCAACTCTAATATGTTATAATTAGTAAAGTAATTTTTTAAATTACATATGTAAGATAAGATGAGAAGAAAATCAAGGAGGACTTATAGTGGATAGACTAAAAGGTAAAGTTGCTCTAGTTACTGGTAGTGCTAGAGGTATAGGAAGAGCAATAGTTGAAAAATTTGCAGGAGAGGGAGCTTTAATGGTAATCTCTTGTGATATGGGCCCTGCTGAATATGCTCAAGAAAATGTTAGACACGAAATTTTAAATGTTACAGATAGAGATTCTATAAAGGATTTTGTTAAAAAAATCGTAGCTGAATATGGTAAGATTGATATTCTTGTTAACAATGCTGGAATTACTAAAGATAACTTCTTAATAAGAATGTCTGAGGACCAATGGGATGCTGTTATTGATGTTAACCTAAAAGGTGTATTCAATATGACTCAAGCAGTAGCACCTGTAATGACAAAAAATAAAGCTGGTTCTATAATTACTCTATCTTCTGTTGTAGGTGTTTATGGAAACGCTTGTCAAACTAACTATGCTGCTACTAAGGGTGGAGTAATATCTATGAGTAAATCTTGGGCAAAAGAGTTAACTAGAAAGGGAGCTCAAGTAAGAGCTAACTGTATAGCTCCTGGATTTATTTCAAGTGCTATGACAGATGCCCTACCTGAAGATGTAGTGGCTAAAATGTTAGAGAGAACTCCATTAGGTAGATTAGGAACTGTTGATGATATAGCTAATGCAGCTCTTTTCTTAGCAAGTGACGAATCTTCATATATAACTGGTCAAGTTATAGAAGTAACTGGTGGAATGACACTATAATCATTAAAATTTGAGAAACTATCAGATCTTGATAGTTTCTTTTTTTATATATTTTAACTTAATAATATGTTATAATATATAAAATGAGGTGGTACTATGATAAAATATGACAATCTTTTTTATATATTAAATGGTGGAGATACTTATAGATTTAATAAGAAACTATTAGCTATATTAGGAGTAGAGCTTTGTTCTCTAGTTACCTATCTAATAGAAAAATCTCTGAGCAGAGAGGAAAAAGATGAGCTTACAGAAGATGGATATTTCAATTTAACAGATACTGATATATGTCTGTATGCAGGACTAGAGGCAGCAAAACTATCAAAAATTAAAAAATCTGGATTGGAGAAAAAACTTTTTGAAATAAAAAGAATAGATGGTAATGATAAAACTTTTTATAAGCCTAATTTAGAAAAGATACTTGAATTGATGATGAGTGAAAAGACAGTATCAGAGCTCTCTTATGAAAGAATTTTTAAAGAGGAAAGAGAGAATGAGAAGTTTACAAAAGAGGATCTAGAAAATTTAACTTTTAGAGATTTAAGAATTTTATGTAAAAAACTCAATGTTTCTTTCAATGGTTCCAATAGAAAAGATGAATTAATAGAGAAAATTTTGAGAAATCAAGAGGTTTTCAACTTACAAATAGGTTTTTAATAGGAGGTGAGTGATATAAGAAAGCTTATAATAAAAATCTTATTTTTGACCTTAACAGTTTTGTCATTTTCCAATGATAAGAGTGTTGAAGATAAGGTAGAAAAATACAATCAATACAAAAAATTAGTAGCTGAAAATAGAGAAAAAGAGATTCAAAGAAATCTACCCTCTCCAGAAGAGATACAACTTTACTACACTGAAGAAAAACTAAAACTTGAGAGAGAAAAACTAGATTATGAGAAGAAATTAGCCTATGAGAGAGCTTTAGCTGAAAGAAGAAGAGATAACCTAATAGATACTATCATAATAGGTGGAGTAGGCTATGGTGGATACAGACTAGGAAGACATCACCACTGGTGGTAAATATAAAGGGGTCAGTTAATTGTTATAACTGACCTCTTATTATTTTATCTTCTATATTTTATATATTTTAATACTTGAATTATAAGTGTTGGAATAAATGCAAGAACATAGATTAGAATTAAATCATTTGTTCCTAAAGGAGCAACTTCAAATATAGAGTGTAAGCTAGTTAACATAAGAACTCCATTCAGTAGCACAAAACCTATTCCAAAAGCTATTAGTGAGAATGGATTACTCATCAATCCCAATCCAAATATTGAGCTATTTCCTCTACAGTTGAATCCATGGAATAATCTTGCTAGACATAGTACAGCAAAAGCCATTGTACTACCTTTTAAAGCATCTTTCATACTTCCAAATCCAAAGTAGAATCCAATGATAACACAAGTAGCAATAAGAAATCCCTCTCCTAAAATTCTCATAGATAATCCCTGAGTCAATATAGGCTCTTTAGGATCTCTTGGTTTATCTTTCAATACCTCTCCCTGTGAGGGTTCCATTCCAATAGCAATAGCTGGTAGACTATCAGTAAGTAAATTTATAAACAATAGATGTACTGGAGCAAAGATTACAGGTAATCCTGCAAACGATGCATAGATAACTGCCAATATAGCTGCTGTATTTCCAGAAAGTAAAAATCTAATTGAATTTTTTATATTAGCATATATATTTCTTCCTGTTGTTATTGCCTTGACTATTGTTGAGAAATTATCGTCAGCCAGTATCATAGATGCTGCATCTTTTGAAACTTCAGTACCAGTAATTCCCATAGCAATTCCTATATCTGCTCTTTTTAGAGCTGGAGCATCATTTACCCCATCACCAGTCATAGCACAGATCTTTCCTAAAGATTGCCAAGCTGTTACAATTCTTATCTTATGCTCTGGAGAAACCCTTGCATAAACTGATGTTTGAGCTACTTTTTCTCTCAATTCCTCGTCAGACATCTTCTCAACATCAATTCCTTCTAAAACATTATCTCCATCTCTATATATTCCAATCTCTTTAGCTATTGTTCTAGCAGTAACCTTGTGATCTCCTGTTATCATCACTGGTTTTATCCCAGCTAATATACACTTCTCTACAGCTTCTTTAGACTCTAATCTCGGTGGATCTATCATTCCAATAAGAGCTACAAATATATATCCTGTTTCATCTTCTAGACTTATCTCTTTTTCAGAGTCTAATATCTTGTAAGCATAAGTTAGCACTCTCAAACCTGTTTCAGCAAACATAGTATTTATATTTTCTATCTCTTTTTTGTCATTTGCATTGATCTCTTTGATCTCATTTCCATGCATAATAGAGTTTACTCTTGGAAGTAGTGAATCTAATGCTCCCTTTGTAAACATAACAATTTTTCCATCTATCTTATGAACTGTACTCATAAGTTTTCTATCTGAATCAAATGGAATCTCAGATATACGTGGATATCTTTCCTTTAACTCTTTATAGTTAAAATTATAATTTTCAGCTAAATTGATAAGTGCTATCTCTGTAGGATCTCCTACCTCATTTGTAGCATCATTACAAAGTATACTCTCCTTCAATACCAAATTTTCTGTCTCTCTCTTTGAATCTAAACCATTCTCTTCCAATACTCTTCCATTTACATACACTTTTTTTACAGTCATCTTATTTTGAGTCAATGTTCCTGTTTTATCAGAACATATAACACCTACACAACCTAAGGCTTCTACTGATTTTAAATTTTTTATAATTGCATTCTCTTTAGAAAGCTTCTGTGTACCAATAGCAAGAACTATAGTTACAATTGAACTAAGAGCCTCTGGAATAGCTGCTACTGCTAGAGCTACAGCAAACATCAAGGAATCTAACACATTTACACCATGGAATAGATTTATCATAAAAATCAAACCACACAATACAATAATTCCAATTGATAATTTTTTTCCAAAATTATCCAATGAAACTTGAAGTGGTGTTGTCTTCTCTTTAGTATCTTTCAATAACTTAGCTATTTTTCCAAGTTCAGTATTCATACCTGTAGAAGTTACCAATACTACTCCTCTACCATAACTTACCAAACTTCCAGAAAATATCATATTTTTCTGATCCCCTAAAGCTAGATTATCTGCCACAATCACATCACTTTTTTTCTCTATTCCCTCTGATTCTCCAGTAAGTGAACTCTCATTAACAAGGAGTGAAAAACTATCTATAACTCTACCATCAACTGGTACTAGATCTCCAGCCTCTATAAAGATGATATCTCCAGGAACTATCTCCTCTGAAGAAAGCTCTCTCTTTTCTCCATCTCTTAATACCTTTGTCTTAGGAGATGAGAGATTTTTCAAGCTATTTATAGATTCTTCAGCTTTAATATGTTGAATTGTTCCAAGTATAGCATTGATTACTATTACTGTTAAAATAACAATTGTACTCTCTATATTACCAGATACTGCTGAAATAATTGAAGCTATGATAAGAATAATTACTAAAAAATCCTTAAACTGTGATAAAAAAACAACAAGATTACTCACTTTTTCATCTTCATTCAACTGATTTTTTCCATATTTTTTAATTCTCTCTTGAGCCTCTGTTGTTGTAAGACCATCCTCTGTCACTTGAAACTCCTTAAAAATTTCATCTTTTGATTTTGAAAAATAATTTTTCATAAATCCTCCTTCTACTTTTTTGTTCCTATTTTCCTTATCCATTCTCTAATAAAAAAAGACTTTTAATATAGAGCAAAAACTCTATATTAAAAGTCTTGTTACCCATTAGGTATACAGTACCAGAGAACCCGTGGTTTCGTGATGTTGATACTATATTTTCAACTACTCCCTTTCAATATAAGAAAGATATTATTAACTTTTACAGTATGATATTATCATAACTTTATCTAAAAGTCAATATTTTATTTTCTATCTTCCCCAAGTGTCAGTATTTTTATTCCAAGAAGCTGCTATTTCAACCTCTTCCTCTGTTAAATAGTTCTCCTCTTTAGCTAACTCTAATAAAGCTGTAAAGTTTGATAAAGATTCCCATTTAATATTTTTTTCTGCAAAGTTTTTATAAGCTTTATCAAATTCATAAGAGAATATAGAAACTACTTCTACCTCTGATGCTCCCTCATTTCTTGCAGCTTCAACAGCTTTGATTGAACTTCCACCAGTAGAGATTAAATCCTCAATAACTATTACTTTCTTACCTTGGAAATCTGCTCCTTCAATCTGTCTTCCTGCTCCGTGAGCTTTCTTTTCTCCTCTTATATAACTCATTGGTTTATTCATAGCCATAGCTATAAATGCTGCCCAAGGAATTCCTGCTGTAGCTGTTCCTGCTACTACATCAAACTCTTTCTCAGATAATTTTTTTACAAACTCATCAACTACTACTTGTCTTTCAACTGGATATCCAATCATCTTTCTATTGTCACAATAAATAGGACTTTTAATTCCTGATACAAATGTAAATGGCTCTTTTACATTTAATTTTACTGCTCCTGTTCCTAATAATGATTTTGCTACATCTTTTGCTCTACTCATAATACTTAATTTCCCTCCCATATTTTCCATAAAATTGTTTATTTAAATATATTATTTGACCTCTTAATAGTGTTGCAAAAACGCTACCACCCTTATTAAATGATTCATAAGGAGTCCAGCTCGCCTTACTTATAACTGTTTCATCTTTTATAGGTGATTTGTCCTCTCTATCCACTATAACCAAGTCAGCATCATAACCAACTTCTATTTTTCCTTTATTCTCTATCTTAAATATCTTAGCTGGATTTTCACACATAACTTCAATCAATCTTTTTAAGCTTATCTTACCTTCATCTACACCTCTTAGCATCATCTCAAGAGAGTTTTCTATTCCAGGTATACCAAAAGTCAATTTTGCTAATTTTTCCTCTATCAAGTGCGGTGCGTGATCTGTTCCTATTGTATCAATAGTTCCATCTGCCAATGCTCTCCATAGCTCCTCATTATCCTCTTTACTCTTTAGCTCTGGCTTCATTCTTAAAAGCATTGTATTTCTTTCACTAGATTTTACATCATCTTCATTTAAGAAAAGGTGGTGTGGTGTTACCTCTCCAAACACTTTTAATCCCCTTGCTTTTGCTTCCCTTAACATCTTAGCTTCACTAGCTTTAGATAGGTGGCATAAGTATAGTGGCTTATCATACTTTTCACAAAGCTCAAGAGCTTTAGCTACCATCTCTTCCTCTGCGTGAACTGATACTATTTTTGATTCCTTAAATATGTTTTCAATAGTTTGATTTTCAGTTATCAACATATCTCCAGTTGACATATTTAAAAATATCTTTGTTGACGCTACTTCATCAACAATTTTTTTAATCTCTTCACTGTTATCATTTCTACTTCCACCAAAATTAAACCCATAATCCACATATGATTTTCCAACCATCATATTTTTCTTATCCTTTAATATTTTTGAAGTAATAACTGCTGGAACAGTATTTGGCATATCAATAAAAGTGGTCACTCCACCCTTAGCACACGCCATACTTCCAGTCATAAAATCCTCTTTTTGAGTAAGTCCAGGATCTCTCATATGACAATGAGCATCTATGATTCCCGGGATTACAAGTTTTCCCTCTGCATCTAGTATTTCAACATTTCCTACAATATTAGGAGCTATCTCTATAATTTTTCCATCTGCTATCAATATATCTGTAATTTCTTCCTTACCATCAATTAAGATTCTACAGTTTTTTATTAACATAGACCTGCCTCTTTCATTCCTTCTAAGATTTCTGCCTCAATTAATTCTGCCGCTTTTGCTGGATCTTCATTTTTAGTTATTGGTCTTCCAACCACTAAGAAGTCGCATCCATTTATTATTGCATCTTTTGGAGTCATTATTCTCTCTTGATCATTAGTTGCTGCCCACTTAGGTCTCACTCCTGGACAAACAGTTTTAAACTCTTTTCCACAAGTCTCTTTTATAAGTTTTGCTTCCCAAGGAGAACATACTACTCCATCTAATCCAGATGTTTTTACTAATTTTGCCCAGTTTAAAGCTAACTCTGCCAATGATAATTTAGATTGGAAAGTCTCTTCCACATCTTCAGCTGATAAACTTGTAAGAACTGTTACACCTATTACTAAGTTCTCCTCATTTACCTTCTTAACCTCTTCAGCCACTTTAGACATCATTTTCTTTCCACCACTTGCATGTACATTGAACATAAATACATTTTGCTTAGCAGCAAACACAGATGCCATTGCTGTCGTATTTGGAATATCATGGAATTTAAGGTCTAAGAAAACCTTCTTTCCCTTAGCTGAAAGATACTCTATTATCTCTCCCTTTGAGTTTAAGAAAAGTTCTAATCCAACTTTATAAAAAGTTGCTCCCTCTCCTATTTTCTCAACTAACTCTTTAGCTTGATCTGCTGTTGGAAAATCTAAAGCTATTATCATTCTATCCTTTGCTGTATACATAAATCAATCTCCTTTTTACTACTTAATCTATATTCTATAACCACTATCTATGAGCTATTCCCACTAACTCATTTATATTTTCTATTCCATTCTCTTCACAATATTTTTGTAATCCCTGCTCAATCTCCACAGCTAACATAGGATTTGAGAATATTGCTGATCCTATTGATACCATAGAAGCTCCTGCCATTATAAACTCAAGAGCATCCTCTACACATGAGATTCCACCCATACCAATTATTGGAATATTTACAGCTTTATATACTTGATATACCATTCTTACTGCCACTGGTTTTACTGCTGGACCTGAGAATCCTCCAAAAGTATTTCCCAATACAGGTTTTTTAGTTCTAATATCTATTACCATTCCTAGTAGAGTATTTATAAGTGAAACTGCATCTGCTCCATTTTCCTCTACTATTTTAGCTATACTTGCTATATCTGTTACATTTGGAGATAATTTTACAACTAATGGTTTTGATGTAACTTTTCTTACTTCTCTTGTTACTCTTGCTGCAACCTCTGGATTAGCACCAAAAGCCATCCCTCCATCTTTTACATTTGGACAAGAGATATTTAATTCAACTACAGCTATTTCTGGAATCTTATCAACTCTTTTAGCTATCTCTACATACTCTTCCACTGTTTTTCCATTAATATTAGCAATTATATTAGTTGTAATTCCATTAGCTTTCATATCTGGTAAAATATGTGATTCAAAATAATCTATTCCTGGATTTTCTAATCCAACACAGTTTAACATTCCTGCAGGAGTCTCAGCTATTCTAGTTCCATAGTTTCCATCTCTTGGCTCTACAGTAAGCCCTTTTATCCCTATCCCACCAAGGATATTAGGATCAAAATACTCTTTATACTCAAGTCCAAATCCAAAGCAACCAGATGATGTCACTATAGGATTCTTAAAATCTACACCTAAAAATTTAGTTTGTAATCTGTTCATCTTTTCCTCCAATAAATTAGTTTCCACAACAAGTTTCAGTTTTTTCTAAAACAGGATCAAAATCTACAATAGTTTCAGAATCAAATACAGGTCCATCATGACAAACCTTTTTCATTCCAACTTTAGTTTTTATAGAACAACCTACACAAGCTTTTACTCCACAAGCCATTCTAGCCTCTAATGATATCTCACATTTTGTGCTATATTTTTTAGCAGTTTTAGCTACAGCTTCCATCATTTTTTGAGGTCCACAAGTAAATACCATATCAAATTTCTTGTCTTTCATCAGTTCTTCCATCTTAACTATTACATTTCCCTTTGTTCCAACCGATCCATCATCTGTTGTAATATGAGTCTCTATTCCATCTAAAGAGAAATTAGACATTATCTCCATAGCAACTCCATCTCTTCCACCAGCTATAAAAGTAACTTTATTGCTCTTAGATAGGGCTTCAATAAGTAATTTCATAGGAGCCATTCCCATTCCACCACCTACTACTAATAACTCTTGATCTTTCATATCAGTAGAAAATCCTGTTCCTAAAGGACCTTGAATATTTATTATCTCTCCAACTTTCATAAAAGCTAGATCCTTTGTTCCTCCACCCTTTACTTCATAATAGAACTCAAGCTCTCTTTTTTCCTTGTCAACATAGTGTAAACTTATTGGTCTTTTTAAAAAATAAAATCCATTTTTACATTGTAACATATAAAACTGTCCTGCTTTTGCTGGATCAATTGTCTTGTCCCCTCTAACTCTCATAAGATAGTTATGTCCAGCAACTAATCTATTTTCTAAAATTTCACAATTTTCTAAAAACATTTCTCCTCCCAATATTTATATATAAATTAATTAATTATTTTATCTCTTTTCCACAGTAGTAACAGAACTTTCCAAAATCCTTAACTACTACTTTATTTCCTGTCTCTTCAAAATGTGTTACACACTTAGGATTTTTACAAACAGATAAAAAGTGCTCTTCTATCTCATCTTCGCTCTCTTTAGTAGGAGCTTTTGACTCTTTTAATCCCATTGCTAAAGCATACATAGCCTCTCTTGTAGGAACACCATTTGCAGCTTGTTTAAAATATAGAGCGTGTTTTGTATCATCTAAATCAATGTTGATCTCGTCAACTCTAGGAAGTGGATGAAGTATTATCATATGCTCTTGGCACTTATTTAAAATTGTATCTCTTGATATTTTATATACTCCACTTACTTTGTTATACTCCTCTATATCATCAAATCTCTCTTTTTGAATTCTAGTCATATATAGTACATCTATCTCATTTAAAACTTCTTCATATTCAGAGCAGATATGATATTTCATTCCCTTCTGATCTAGCTCCTTTGTAATATATTCAGGAATCTGTATAGATTCTGGTGCCACAAAGTAGAACTCACCATTGAACATCTCCAAGGCTTTTGTTAAAGAGTGTACTGTTCTTCCATATTTTAAATCTCCAACAAAGGCGATCTTAATATTTTCTATTCTTCCCAACTCTTTTTTTATTGTAAATAAGTCTAAAAGTGTCTGACTTGGATGCTCATTTGATCCATCTCCAGCATTTATAACAGGATTTTTAGAAACTTCAGAAGCAAATTTTGCTGCCCCTTCTATATGGTGTCTCATCACAATTATATCTGAATAAGCTTCTACCATTTTAACTGTATCTCTCAGCGATTCACCTTTTTTTAGTGAAGTAGCATCTGGAGAATCAAATCCTAACACTTGAGCTCCCAATCTATATGCTGCTGATGTAAAAGATAATCTAGTTCTAGTTGAAGGTTCAAAGAAAAGGCTTCCTACAATCTTCCCTTTAGCTAACTCTGGTTCTGCTTTTTGTGAAAGTTCATTAGCAACTTCTAGTACCTCTAATATTTCCTCTTTTGTTAAATCTTTAATAGATATGAAATCCTTCATTTCTACTCCCTCCTGTTTAAATTAGACAAGCATAAAAAAAGGAATGTAGCTGTTTAAAAAACAGCGTTCATTCCTTTAATATCTATGTTTACAATATAATTTTTAAAAAATATAAAATAATTAGAAAATAAAACAGAAATAGAGTATACTTTTTTAAATTTATCTATGAAATATCTCATCACTATTCCTCCTTACTTTCTACATATATCTTTGCTATTCTATCATACTTTTCATATTTTTTCAAGTAAGAATTTTAAGAATATTATTTTTTTTATTAATCTTTTAAAACAGTGATTAACTCCTTCTTATATTCATCTAGATTATCAATAAGTTTATCTATCTGCTCTTTAGAAAGTTTTACTGTTTTATCAGTAGTTGGTACATTTTCAAAGCTTTTATCTATCTCAACATTTGTAACTGGGAACATATAGTTTTTCTCACTCATAATCTTTTGGAAATCATCTGACAAGATTCTCTCCATAAATTTTTTAGCTCCCTCTTTTACCTCTTTTTTATTTACAAGAGCTCCTCCCTCTTGATACATAAAGCTTCCCTCTTCCAATAAGAAACTATCGTATTTAGCTGAATCCTCTCCTGTAAAGAATAGATTACTTGTTGCATATCCTATCATCATTGGAGCCTCTCCAGATGAGAACTTAGCAAAAGCCTCACTCCAACCTGGTTCTACACTATAAACAGCTGGTTTTAACTCCTTCCAAAACTCTATCCAATTATCTCCATATAGAGCCACACTCCATTGTAAAGCCTCTTCTCCTGTAATAGATACCTTTGGATTCTCTACCATAAGTTTTTTACTCATCTCTCCAAGCTCTTTTAGATTTTTAGGTGGATTTTTTATCTGCTCTTTGTTATAGTTTATAGCTAATAATCCATAATCTAAAGGTGTTACATAATTGCTGTTCATTTTAAATTTTTCATTAGTTATATTCCCTATATTTTTAGGTGTATATGGCAGAATTAGATTATCCCTTCTAGCCATTTCAGTTGTAAGTTCAGTAAGTCCTACTACTACGTCAGCTTTAGGATTCTTTTTCTCCAATTTCAATCTTCCAACTATTCCATCTATAGCTATAAATTTTATTGTATCTCCTGTTTCCTTTTGAAATACACTTCCATATTTTTTCTCTATCCACTTCATAGAGCTAGGTCCATAGACAGTTATCTCTTCAGCACTAACTATTGTTGTTGCTCCTAAAATCAAACTACATAATAAAATCTTTTTCATTTTTTCCTCCTCATTATTTAATATATTATACTACAACTCCTATTATTTTGCAAAAAATGTAACCTATTTTACTATCCCTTTAAGCTTAAAATATGGTAGATTATTTTGAAATTCAACCTCACTCTCAACTCTATATACTTCTCTTACTAGCTTTGGAGTGAGTACCTCTCCAGTGACCCCTTCAGCATATTTTTTCCCATCTTTTAATACTAAGACTCTATCACTGTATTGAGATGCTTGATTTAGATCATGAAGAACCATAACTATAGTTATATTTAGCTCCCTATTTAGCTCCCTCACTAACTCCATTATCTCAAATTGATGACATATATCTAAATATGTAGTTGGTTCATCTAGGAGTAAGACTGGTGTTTTTTGAGCAAGTACCATAGCTATCCAAACTTTTTGTCTCTCTCCTCCAGATAGACTCATAACCTTTCTATCTTTAAACTTCTCTATCTTACACATTTGCATTGCCCAAGCAACTATCTCATCATCCTCTTTATTCAACACTTCATACCATCTCTTATGAGGCATTCTCCCATACTTTATAAAAGCTTCCACAGTTATGTCATCTGGAATCTCATTATTTTGAGATACAAAAGCAAGTTTTTTAGCAAACTCCTTACTCTTTATGTTATGAATAATCTCACCTTCCAATGATATTGTTCCATTTTTATAAGGTATAACTCTCGATATAGCCTTTAGTAGAGTAGATTTTCCACAACCGTTAGTACCTAGTATACTCAATATCTCCCCTTTTTTTATAGTGAGATCAATCCCCTTAATAACCATATTTTTTTCATAAGCTATCTCTATATTTTCTCCATTTATTATGTACATATCAATCCCCTGTCTTTCTTAGTAAATATAGGAAAAATGGCACTCCAATTACAGCCATTACTATCCCAGCTGGAATCTCAATAGGAGCAAAGAGTGTCCTTGAAATTGTATCTGCCAACACTAAAACAATAGCTCCTAATATTGAGGAAAATGGAAGTAGATAAAGATGATCAGATCCTATTATCATTCTTGCCATATGTGGAACTATCAAGCCCACAAACCCTATCAACCCAACATTTGCAACTGATATCCCCGTTAAAAAACAGGCAAAAAGAGATAGTTTCAATCTCTTTCTTGGAATATTAAAACCTAAGTTAATAGCAAAGTTATCCCCCAGTTGCAGGATATTAGCATCTCTTATCAATGTCATAGCCCCAGCTATTCCTACTACTGTATAGGGGAGAATCCCATATACATGATTCCAATTCTTTCCATTCAAGCTCCCATTTAGCCAAGAGAGTACCCCTTGTATCTCATCACTAAAAAGTATGAACATAAGTCCTGTAATACTTCCCAATATAGAGTTTACTGCCACTCCAGCCAAAATAACTCTCAGAGGTTTTAATCCCTTCTTCCAAGCTAATAAAAATACTAAAGCACAGGCTAAAGCTCCCCCTATAAATGCTGTCAGATTCATAAATAGCATTGCATTTGGAAAAATTATCATAACAATCAAAGCTGAAACACTAGCACCTGCTGAAACTCCTGTCAATCCTGGATCTGCCAATGGATTTTTCATAACTGCTTGTAAAAGTACCCCAGCCAAAGAGAGATTACAACCAACCATCAAGGCTATTAATATTCTAGGAATACGAATATCCCAGAGTATTGATTTTAATATCTCATTGTTGTAACCCTTGATAAAAAGAGCCTTAATTATCTCTTGCAATTCAAAATTAACACTCCCAAATCTCACAGAAAATAGAGAGATCATAACTAAAATTAGCATTGAAAATAAAATAATAAAAGTTTTTCTATTCACCATAGACATATCTATATAACTCCTCTAAAGCATCAATTGAATTAACTCCAGCACTCATTCTAAACAGTGTTGGATCAATTATATGGATAGCATCATTCTTGTAAGCAGTAGTCAATTTCCATATAGAATTTGTTTTAAAGCTCTCTTTAAAAACCTCTCCATTCTTAGTTTTGCTATTTGGCATTATCAAAATAATATCTGGATTTAAAAGTACTAACTGCTCTAGACTAAATGGAACAGATTTTTTATCTGTGGAGTTTTTATCTAATGAAGTAACCACGTTTTCACAGTTTATCTTCTCTATAAGCTCCTCTAAAAAATGTTGCTTTCCAGTCATAAAGAAACTCTCTCCATTCCCATAGATGATTGCAATTTTTTTCCCTTGCTGTTTACTTGCCTTCTCTATTAAGATACTCTCTCTTCTGTCCCAATCATTTAGTATCTCTTTGGCTCTCTCCTCTCTATGAAACGCTCTTCCCAAAATCTCAACTGCCTCTTTGGATTGTGCATAAGTTTCAACTTCCATATAAAAACTTGGTATATTTAGCATATCGTATTTAGGCTTGATATTATTCTTAGAAAATAGTGTAGCTACAACTAGGTCTGTCCCTAAAGATTTTACTTTTTCTAAATCTGGCATTCCTGATTTTCCTATTCTCTCACTCTTATCATATCTTTTAGGAATCCTTGTAGATGAGTTTGGTACTCCCACTAAATCTATCTGTAAAGCATCAAAAAATCTTGATAAAATTGCTGAATCTGTTATAACTTTTTTAGGTGTATAATCAAGCTTCAACTCCTCATTTCCCTGTTTAATATAAAAACTCTCCTCCCCTAATGCAATAAAGGCTGTAAGTATAAATATACATATTATTTTTAAACTCTTCATCTTTAACATCTCCTATTTATCATTAATCATATAAATTCTATTATTTAATTTATCCTTTGTCAATCATAATTTATTGTTTTACATTTTATAACATTCACTATTGACTTTTTAAAATAAACATAGTATATTGATATTAGAACAAAATATTGTTTTAAGGTTCTCTTTAGAGATTAATTGGGAAGAGAGGTTTATTCCTCCACGGTCCCGCCACTGTGTTACTGATGAACGGTAAAGATACCACTGAGCAATTGGGAAGGTTTACCTAGTAAGTTGAAGTTAAGTCAGGAGACCAGCCTTATACGTTATTTAATATCTTGCGAGGACAAGGATATTACTCTATCAATAGAGCAATTTACCTGTCCCCCAAAAAAAGTGGGGATTTTTTTGCCCCTAAATTAATTAGGAGGAATTTTATGAGAACAATTACAAAACTATTTTTAAGCTCAATGCTATTAGTTAATGGAGCTGTGGCATTAGCACATTCAGATGGAGGATTTGTGGACAAAGATTTTTTTGATGGAATGAAAAAAGATGATAAGGCTGCTATCTTAATGGTACACTTTGGTACTACTTTTGATGACACTAGAGCTTTAACTATTGATAGAATCAATGACAAAGTTAAAAAAGAATTTAAAAATGTAGATGTTAAAGAAGCTTATACTTCTAGAATTATTATGAGAAGATTAAAAGATAGAGGAATTGTAAAATTAAACCCTCAAGAGGTTTTAGATCAATTAAAAGCTGAAGGATATACTCATATCTTAGTACAAGGTACTAACGTTATGAATGGAGTAGAGAGTGAAAACTTAAGTAAAGAGATCGCTTCTTACAGTGATTCATTTAAAGATATTAGAGTTGGTGCTCCTCTATTAACTGATCACCATGACTATGAGAACGTTGCAAAAGCTATTGCTAAAAAAATCGGTCCTCTTAAAAAAGATCAAGGTGTAGTATTAGTAGGACACGGAACACCTCACTTTGGTGGATCTGCTTATGCAATGATGGATTATGTATTCTCTGCTGAAGGATATGACAACTATGCTGTTGGTACTGTAGAAGGATACCCAGAGTTTGATAATGTTGTTAAAAAATTAAAAGATAGAGGAATAAAAGATGTTATCCTTATGCCATTTATGTTTGTTGCTGGAGATCACGCTAGAAATGATATAGCTGGTGAATGGAATGAAGAGCTACAAAAAGCTGGATTCACTGTATCTAAAGTTATGTTAATGGGACTTGGACAAAACGAAGATATCCAAAATATCTATGTTGACCACTTAAAATTTGTAAGTCACCATGAGAAAGAGGATATGGCTGCTAAAAAAGTTCAATATTCTAATGATAAAGACTAATTAGATTTTAGTAAAAGATTTAAGGGGCTGTTGCAAACTTAATAGCCATATGTTTTAAAATTAGCTAAAGAGATTTTTTAATCTCTTTGGCTTTTTTC
>NZ_JBEFNA010000026.1 GCF_040199715.1 Fusobacterium sp. SYSU M8D902 | reverse complement strand
ATTAATGGTGGTCTCAACAGGACTTGAACCTGTGACCCCCTGCTTGTAAGGCAGGTGCTCTCCCAACTGAGCTATGAGACCATTTTCTTTACCGTGCTTGTATATAATATACTATTTTATGAAATAAAGCAATTTAGATTATATTATATTATTTTAGATTATTTTATATTATATAGAAATATTTTAAAATAATAAGTTTTTCTATGAAATAAAAAACTGTTGAATTATTTTTCAACAGTCTCTATCTCATATCTTTTTATCTTATTATACAATGCATTTCTACTTATTCCTAAAGCAGTAGCTATTTTAGTCATATTTCCATTATATACTCTCAATGCTTTTTTTATCTCCTGTTTCTCTAATTCAACAATTGACATAACTCTTTCCTCTTCTACTTTTTCAATTACTTTTGTCTTATTATCAAAGTTTATTCTATTTCCTAAATTATCGTGTGTCATACAATGGCATTCATCAAAATTGATATCATAAGTGCTTATACCGTCTAAAGCTACAAAATTTTCTACAAAATTCTCCAACTCTCTTATATTTCCCGGCCAACAATACGATATAACTTTTTGAAAAAGCATAGGTGAAAGTTTCGGAATAGGTTTATTCATTTCAATACTCTTCTCTTTTAAAAGGTAATCTAAAAATATAGGAATATCTCCTATTCTCTCTTTTAAAGGTGGGAGTTGAATATTGAAAGCTGTTAATCTATAGTATAGATCCTTCCTAAATCTTCCCTCTTGAACAGCCTTTTTTAAATCCTTATTTGTTGCAGCTATTATTCTTACATCAACTCTATTACATTTTTTTGATCCTATCTTTGTCACACACTTATCCTGAAGAACTCTCAAAAGAGAGACCTGCATAGACAGTGGCATCTCTCCTATCTCATCTAGAAATATTGTTCCTCCATTTGCCAACTCAAATTTCCCTGTATACCCCTGTTTATTTGCCCCTGTAAAGGCTCCTGCCTCATAACCAAAAAGCTCACTCTCTATCAAATCTCTAGGTATCGCTCCACAATTTAATGGAATAAATGGATAATCTCTCCTTGAACTACTATTATGAATAGCCCTTGCAAAAAACTCCTTTCCTGTTCCACTCTCACCAGTAATCAATAGATTCATATTATTATCTGCTATCTTTTTACACTCTTCTATTATTTTTTTTATCTCTTTACTCTCTCCAATAACATTCTCAAATGAGTATTCCTCTTTTGAATCATAGTATTTTCTACCCTTACTTGAAAAAGATTTAAAAAACTCCTGCTCCTTAAAAAGAATTAGATTGTTCTCCTTTTGAGGAAAAAGCATAATAAATATACCATTGTAGTTTTTACTCAAGATTTTAAAATCCCCTTTTAATATCTCTTTTCTATCTAATTCTGAAAATATATCAAAAATATTGGTATAATTTTTATTAAAATACCTATCTCCATACTCATTTATATACTCAATATCTCCCTCTTTAGAGTATACTGCTACCCCTATTCCAATCTTATCTAGAATCTCCCACGAAATCATTAAAACTTCCCCCTCCCTTTTATCTGTCATTATAAATGACACTGTAATTATTATTTACATTAATTATATAACAAAAAATGACATATTTCTAATTTTATTTTTATTTTTTTAATAGCAATGCAATTTTACACTATTAAAACACTTGGCATAGATATTGCTTGTTATTATGTTAAAATTTTAAATTTAAATATTTTATAAAAAGGAGTTTTTTAATGAACAATAGGACGAAGGGTATTTTATTAGGAATCACTGTTGGTTTAGCTTGGGGACTTGACTCTATTTTGATGGGTGCTGTTGGAGTCACGCCATTAGTTTCTGCATTTTTTCACGATAGTTTTGCTTTTTTCTGGATCGGACTTACTTTACTTTTCTCAAAGCAACTTTATGGAAGTTTTCAATTATTAAAAACAAAAAAAGGAAAAGCTACTGCTGTAGCTGCATTAGTTGGTGCTCCTGTGGGTATGAGTGCCTATCTACTAGCTATTAAATATGCTACTGCTCCATATGCTTCTAGTATATCAGTTATCTATCCTGGTGTTGGAGCTTTATTATCATATTTTTTACTTAAAGAGAAGCTTTCTAAAAGAGCTGTTCTTGGTATCTTTATCAGTCTTTTAGGATCTTTTATGTTAGGATTTAAACCTACTGGAGATATACCAGCTACATTTGGTACAGGTATATTATTTGCTCTTTTAGCCGTATTAGGTTGGGCATCTGAAGGGGTTATTATTGGTTTTGCTATGAAACATATAAAAGATGAGGATCACATTCAAGCTGCTCCTCAACAATTTCTTTGTTTAAGATATTTCATATCTATGGTTGTCTATGGTTTCTTAGTTTTACCACTTTCTGGAGAGATTTATACTGCTCTTGAAGTTGTAAAAACTGGTGTTTTCTTGAAATTTGCTGGAATTGCTATCTTTGGAGCTATCACTTATCTATGTTGGTATAAAGCAGTTGATCTGATTGGAGCTGCTATGGGTACTGCTCTTAACTCTACTGCTGCACTTTGGACAATAGTATTTAGTATAGTTTTATTTGGAGCACCTGCAAATTCACACTTAATTATCTGGGGATTGGTAATTGTTGCTGGAGTATTCATCTTTGCAATAGAACCTAAAAAATCAAAATAGGAGGATTTTAATTATGCTAAAAACCGAGATAATCGATAATATGAAAAAAATTGTATCAGAGTGTATGGGAGAGGAAACTCCTGCTTGTGTTGCAACTTGCCCTATGCATACTGATGTAAAAGAGTATATAAGATTACTTAGAGAGGGAAAGGGAGAAGAAGCTTTACTTACAGTTAGAGAGAAGCTTTTCCTACCTGGAACATTGGGACGTATCTGTGCTCATCCTTGTGAAGGGAAGTGTAAGATAGCTGAGATTCATTCACCTATGTCTATCGCTGGTCTTAAAAGATATATAGCTGATCACTATGACAATGAGAAGTTATGGAGTATGAAGAAAGCTCCTGCCACTGGTAAAAAAATTGCTGTTATTGGAGCTGGACCTTCAGGTATGCAATCTGCTCTAGATATGATTAGAAAAGGATATGAGGTAACTGTTTTTGAAAAACTTCCTGTGAAAGGTGGTATGATGGCAGTTGGTATCCCAGAGTATAGACTACCTAGAGATATTCTTTCTTGGGAGATCTCTTACCTTGAAAAATTAGGCGTAAACTTCCAAATGAATTGTGAAATTGGAAAAGATATAGAATTTGATGAAATCCTATCTAAATTTGATGGAGTAGTTGTAGCTGTAGGAAAACATAAGGGTAGAAATGGAAGTAATATAGCTTCACCTGATATCACTAATGCAAGTGACTTCTTAAGAGCTGTAGCTTTAGATAAAACATCTGTATCTATTGGAAAAAAAGTTCTAGTAGTTGGTGGTGGAGATGTAGCTATGGACTGTGCTAGAGTTGCTAGAAGATTAAATGGAGTAGAGGAAGTTTACTCTCTAGCTCTTGAAAAATCTTTTGACGAGATGACTGCATCTAAACATGAGGTAAAAGGAGCTTTTGAAGAGGGAATCACTTTTATTCATGGATATGGAGTTAAGGATATTATAGTTAATTCTGAAAACAGATTGGAAAAGATTATTGCAAAACAGTGTCTCTCTCTATTTAATGAGAATGGAATGTTTTCTCCTAGTTTTGATGAAACTAGCTTAAAAACTATTGAAATTGACACTATTATATTTGCTATTGGTCAAGAAGTTGATGGTAGATTTGCAAAAGATATATTAACACAGAGAAGAAATTCAACTTTCGAGTGTGATAAATTAACATTACAAAGTATTAACAATCCAAAAGTCTTTATAGCTGGAGATGCTAGTGGAGAATCTGTTATTGTTATACAAGCTATGGCTACTGGACGTCGTGCAGCTGAATCTCTAGATAGATTTTTAAAAGGTGAAGATTTAAGTGCAGGTAGAGAATTAAAAGATACAAGTAGCTATGATACTAAATTGAAAAGAGATGTTAATTGGGAAGAGGTTTTTGAGAGAAGAGTTGATATTCCTGAACTAGATCCTCAAGAGAGAATAAAGTCTTTCAAAGAAGTTTCTTTAGGATATACTCCTGAACAAGCTCAATATGAGGCTGATAGATGTCGTCAATGTGAGTGTAGACTTTGTATGAAAGAGTGTATGATGCTTAAAAACTTTACTTCTTGTCCTAAAGAGTTATTTAGAGATTATTTAGAAAAAGGTTATGAGCATATGGATAAGATGATTGCCTTCTCTTGTAATGAGTGCTCTCAATGTACTATTAAATGTCCTAAAGACTTAGATTTAAGAAGTAATTTTACAGAATTAAAGAATCAATATATAAGAGACAACAACAACCAACAGGTTATTGAAAATCTTGTTGATAGTGATAGAATTCAAAGAATGGAGTGTAGCCCTAAATACTGTACATCTGTTCAAGAGAAAAAATCTCCTAAATACGTTTTTGTACCTGGATGTACAATCCCAGCATATAAGCCTGAACTTGTAGAGAAAGTTTATGCACACTTAAAAGAAGTTTTAGGTGATGATGTTTCAGCTATGCTAAGATGTTGTGGTAAAGTTACAAAAATGATTGGAGAAGAGGATAAATTTGTCCTTAGAAATAAATTGGCAAATGATGAGATTGAAAGTATGGGAGCTGAAGTTATAGTTACTATCTGTCCTTCTTGCTTTAAAACTTTCAGTGATACTAGTGATAAAAAAGTTATCTCTTATTGGGATTTAATGAGAGAAAAAATTGGACTTCCTAAAGAAGCTATTGGTAAAGGAAAAAATAGCCCTGTAAAATTCAACGTACATGATTCTTGTGTTACAAGAGATGTTATCTCTCACCATGAAAATATTAGATGGATTTTAAAAGAGATGGGTTACCAATTTGAAGAGATGCACAATGTTGGTAAAAACACTAGATGTTGTGGAGTTGGAGGAATGGTTTGTTCATCTAATCCTGAGCTTTATAAAGAGATCTATACTAGAAGAGCTAACGATTGTACTCAAGACTCTGTTATCTCATACTGTGGTTCTTGTAGAGGTACTTTAGAAGCTGCAGGTAAGGATTCTCTACATATTCTAGATCTATTATTTGGAGACACTTATAACGAGAGTACTTTTGAAAAGAGAAGTTACAAATCAGAAGATGAGATGTGGGCTAATAGATTAGCTACTAAAGAACTTTTAGAAAAATAATTAAACTCTCAATATAATTTTAACTATTAAAAGATAGCAATCTATTGTATAATATAAATTGCTATCTTTTTTATTATTCAGAATATAGAGGTGATTTTTAAATGCCAGAATCTAGAGAAAATAAGGTTAGTTGTTCAAATTATAGATGTGAAATTGAATTAACTTTAGAAATAATTGGTGGAAAATGGAAGGCTTTAATTATTTGGAATCTTTATCTACACAAGGTTATTAGATACAATGAATTTAGAAAATTAATTCCTGAAATTACTCAAAAGATGTTAACTCAACAACTTAAAGAGTTGGAAAAATATAGTATTGTAAGTAGAAAAATCTACCCAACTGTACCCCCTATGGTAGAGTATTCTCTCACTGAAAATGGACTTGAATTGATTCCTATTATGCAGAAGATGGATGAATGGGGAAAAAAATTTGTAAAAAATTATAAGTAGTTAAGGCCCATTTTTATTTAATTCCTACCTTTTGGTATCTTTCCTTCTAAAAAGTGCCTTCTTTTCAAGAGTAATCTTTTTCTATATAATGACTCTGTAATAAAAAAATATATTAAATTTTACGGAGGTAGAAATGAAAAGATTTACAATCCCTAGAGATGTGTTCTTTGGTGAAGACGCATTATCTTACTTAAAAACTATTAAAGGAGAGAGAGCTTTTATCGTAATAGGTTCTGAAAGACTTGTTAAAGATGGAACTGTTGGAAAGGTTGAAGCTAACTTAAAAGAAGCTGGAATTGAAGCAAAATTATTTGTAGGAATTGAAAATGACCCTTCTGTTCAAACAGTTATGAAAGGAACTGCTGAGATGAACGAGTTCCAACCAGATGTTATAATCGGTATTGGTGGAGGTTCTCCAATAGATGCTGCAAAAGCTATGTGGATCTTCTATGAGCACCCTAATTTCACTTTTGAAGAGGCTGCAAAACCATTTAACTTACCTGAGTTAAGACAAAAAGCTAAATTCTATGCTATCCCTACAACAAGTGGTACAGCTACAGAAGTTACTTCTTTCTCAGTTATAACTGATAACAACACTGGAATAAAATATCCAATAGCTGATTATAATATCACTCCAGATGTTGCTATTGTTGATACTACTCTTGTTCAAACTATGCCTAAATCATTAGTTGCTAATACTGGAATGGACGCTTTAACTCATGCTATTGAAGCTTATCCTTCAACATTCAGAAGTCCATTTACAGATGCTCTATCAATAAAAGCAATCGAAATGATAGGTAAGAACTTAGTTAAATCTTACAATGGTGAAGATGAGGCTAGAAAAGAGATGCACATTGCTCAAAACTTAGCTGGAATGGCTTTCTCAAATGCTATTTTAGGAATAGTTCACTCAATGGCTCACAAAACTGGAAAAATATTGAATATTGCTCACGGTATGGCTAATGCAATATACCTATCATATGCAATAGAATTTAATGCTAAAACTGCTGAAAAAGATTATGCAGATATAGCTAGAGTATTAAAATTAGCTGGAGATTCTGACAAAGAATTAGTAGAGTCTTTAGTTAAATATATTGGTGAATTAAGAACTGCTATGAATATGCCTCACTCTCTAAAAGAGTATGGAATAGATGAAGAGTTCTTTATGACTCACCTAGATGATTTAGCAGCTACTTCAGTTGCAGATCCTTGTACTGGTACTAACCCTAGAGAGATTTCTGTTGAAGAGATGAAAAAGCTATTAACAGCAATCTACTATGGTGAAAAAGTAACATTCTAAAATATTAATAATGGAGATTGGAAAAGAATGAATGAAAATATAAATATTGAATATTTAATTGATGAAAGTAATAGGTGTCTTAACTGTAAGAATGCCCGTTGTAAAAATTCTTGTCCAATATCTACAGATATTCCAAACATAATAAATTTATTTAAAAATAAGGCATATGAGGAAGCTGGAGAACTTATCTTCAAAAACAATCCAATGTCGATTGTATGCTCACTCATATGTCCCTTTGAAAGACAGTGTATGGGAAATTGTATCAGAGGTATAAAAAGTACTCCTGTAGATTTCCCTGCAATTGAAAATTTTCTAATCAACAACTTTTTAGAAAATAAAATTTTTGAGATTTTACCTGAATCTAGCCATAAAAAAGTGGCAATTATTGGTGCTGGTCCCTCTGGACTCTCAGCTGGAATAATTTTAAAAACTAAGGGATATGATGTCACTATTTTTGATGAGAATGAATGTATGGGTGGAATGCTTAGATATGGGATACCAGATTTTAGACTTTCAAAAAAATATATAGACTTACTTGAAGATAAGATATCTGAACTTGGTATTAAGTTCATTGGTAATAGTTTTTTTGATAAAGAGAGATTACTTGAACTGAAAGCTTCTAATGAGTTTGATGCTATTCTAGTAGCTATTGGAGCTTGGCTTCCCAAAAAACTTGAGATTGAAGGACATCAGCAACCACATATTTTTTATGGTATTGATTTTCTTAAAAATAAAACAAACTTAGGTACTGACAAAAAAGTTATAGTTATCGGTGCTGGTAATGTGGCTATGGACGTGGCTAGAACAGCTAAAAGACAGGGAAATAATGTCACTGTAGCTTATAGAAAACCACTTTCACAAGCTCCAGCTACAAAACACGAGATAACTGAAACAATAAATGATGGAGTAGAATTTATCACAGAGATCTCTCCTATCAAATTTGAAAACAATGGAATTTTATTTAAAAATACAGCTGAAAATACAGAGGTATTTTTAGAGTGTGATGCTGTTATTGTAGCTATCAGCCAATACTCTCTATTTGATCCTAATGATATGGAAGGCTTCTTCTGGGCTGGAGATATAGTAACTGGACCACAAACCGTTGTTCAAGCAACCCTTTCTGGGAAAGAAACCGCTAAAGAAATTCATAGTTATTTATCCTGTTAATAAAATAAGTAAAAATAAAAAAGGAAAAAATTACTTCTTAAGTAGCTTTTTTCCTTTTTTTATCTTTAAATAAAGATTATCTTTTAATTATTTCACTTCCTCTTTTATATATCTAAAAATAAATTAATAAAAAAGGCTCTCATATTTATAGGAAATCTCAACATACCTTTCATAGTAAGTCTCTCTTCTAAACCATTTAAATCTCCCATAAAATTTACCAAATAACTTACAATCTCCCTATATATATTTCTATCTGAAGTAGCTCTCACAATCTCTTCAGCAAAATATATCTTCTCATATGTTTTTAGATAATTTCTATTATTTACAAAATCTCGAATAGCTTTATAGATATTTATCTTAAATTTTAGTTCTCCACTCTCTTCATAACCTCTGATAGCTCTAGCTATCTCTCCATAAGGATAACCCTCTTCTAACTTTATATCCATAGATTTAAAGCCTAGTATATCCTCACTATTTCCTCTGAAAAATGAGTAGGTAAATTCATCTACCCCCAACTCCTCAGCACTTCTATTTTTTATCTTTACAAGTATACTCCTCGATTTTATTGTTGGTAATATATTTAAATTTCCATTTAATAGAATAAAATAGTTCCCTGGATTAGGCTCTTCTATAAGCTTTAATAAAGCATTACTTGCCTCTTTCTTCATCTTGCTTATATTCTTTAATATAAATATCTTCTTCCCACCCTCATAGGAACTAGCTGATGATTTATAAGCTAACTCTCTTATCTCATCAACTTTTATCCCATCAGGATTGTCTAAAATCTCTAAATCGCTGTAAACTAATTTTTGTATTTTTTTACAGGTGTCACACTGTCCACAAAAATCTCCACTGATAGCTTCACAACAAAGTCCTTGAGAAAAATATATTGCAAATTCCATTAATAAACTCATATCACTACCATAGAAGAGGTATGTTCCAGAATTTTTACCTATTTTTAGCTCATTTTTTAAAAATTCTTTTACCTCTTCATTGGAAATTATATCTTTTATCATTATCTTTCTGCCTTCTCTATCTGTCTTAAAATATTTAATTGATCAAGAGCAAGTCCAGCACCTCTTACAACACTCTCTAAAGGATTTTCTGCTAAATTTACAGTTAAGTTTGTATGTTTTGCTACTAATTCTGGGAAGTTTCTAATTAATGATCCTCCACCAGCCATAGTCATTCCCTTATCAATTATATCAGATGCCAATTCAGGTGGAGTCTGCTCTAAAACATATTTTACACACTCTACTATCTCCATCAATGAGTCGTGAATAGCTTCTCTTACCTCTTCTGATGTGATCTCTACAGTCTTAGGAAGTCCCATTATCAAATCTCTTCCCTTTATAGTCATAACCTCTTCCTCTTCTAATGGTAGAGCTGTTCCTATCTTAATCTTTATCTCCTCAGCAGTTTTATCTCCTATCAATAGGTTATGAGTTTTCTTTACATATTTTATTATATCAGCATCAAAATTATTTCCTGCTGTTCTTATAGTTTTACTAACTACAGTTCCACCCAATGAGATTACAGCAACGTCAGTAGATCCTCCACCAATATCAATTATCATATTTCCTTCTGGAACTGATATATCCATTCCAGATCCCAATGCTGCTGCTCTTGCCTCTTCTATTAAATATGCTCTCTTTGCTCCTGCAGATATAGCAGCTTCTAATACAGCTCTCTTCTCTACTCCTGTTACATCAATAGGAACGCAGATCATTATCTCAGGCATAAAGAAACTATATGTTCCAAAAACTTTTTTTATAAAGTACTTTATCATAGCCTCTGTCACATCATAGTCTGCTATAACTCCTTCACTCAATGGTTTTACAGCTACAATTGTATCTGGAGTCTTTCCTAACATCTCTTTAGCTTCGTTTCCAACGGCTAGAATCTTTCTGCTCTCCCTTTCAACTGCCACAACTGAAGGTTCATTTAAAACTATTCTTCTGTGTTTTTTACTATATACTAAGGTATTGGCAGTTCCTAAATCTATTCCTAAACTTCTATTAAAACCAATATTTGGGAATTTAAACTTCATTTTTACTTCTCCTCCACACATAATTTTATAGCTAACTCTATCAATTCATCTCTTCCTTCAACATAAAATCCTGCTATCAAAGCTTCAAATGCAGTAGCTTCCCTGTACTCCTGTACACTACATGATTTAGGGAAACTTTTGATATTTCCATTTTTTGCTCTATTTCCTAGCATTTTAAATTTCTCCTCTAGCATTGGAAAAATTTCTCTATAAAGTTCACTCTGTTTTTTAGCATTTACACAATTTTTAACCCTTTTATTTAAGTTATGCAGATTTAATCCTTTAGATATCCAATATTTTCTAATATTTAATTCCCAAATTGAATCACCTAAATAAGCTAATACCACACCACTTGTCTCTCTTAAGTCTACATTGTCCATGTAGTTTTGTCCTTTCCATCTTTTATTTTTATGCCCATCTCTGCCAATCTATCTCTTATCTTATCTGACATTGCCCAATTCTTTTCAGCTCTTGCTTCTCTTCTCATTTCAAGTATAAATTCTACCAATTCTGAAGTTAAATTTCCTACTACATTTTCTAATTTTAATTTTACACCTAAAACTTCACTCATTACTGTATCTATATATTCAATACTCTCTTTTACAACTTCAGCACCATCACTATTTATAGGTGAATCAACTGCTTTATTTAATTCTTTTACTAGTTCAAAGATAGCTCCAAGTCCCATAGATGTGTTAAAATCTTCATCCATAGCTGATACAAACTTCTCTTTTGCCAAAGCTAATTGCTCTTTTAATTCAACACAAGAACTTCCATTAGAAGATATTTCAACTAGAGCTTCCTTACCTCTCATTACAGCATTTTCTATTCTCTCTAGAGATGTTTTAGCTTGAGTTAACTCTGCATCTGAAAAATCTATCGGCTTTCTGTAGTGAGAACTTAAAATAAATAATCTTATAATTCTACCATCATAATGCTCCAATACATCTCTTAATAGGAAGAAGTTTCCTAAAGATTTTGACATCTTCTCTCCATTAATATTTATATACCCATTATGTATCCAATATCTTGCATACTCTCCACCACAAGCACATTTAGATTGTGCTATCTCATTCTCGTGGTGTGGGAATATTAGATCCTGTCCTCCACCATGAATATCAAAAGTTTCTCCTAAATATTTGTGAGACATTGCTGAACACTCAATATGCCACCCTGGTCTTCCCTGTCCCCAAGGTGAGTTCCAGCTTGGTTCTCCCTCTTTTGCTTTTTTCCAAAGTGCAAAATCCAAAGGAGATTTTTTTATCTCACTTACCTCTATTCTAGCTCCACTTCTTAAATCCTCTAGATTTTGATGAGATAATCCTAAATAATCATCTTTATATGACTCAACATCAAAGTATACATCTCCTTGAGATTCATATGCGTGTCCCTTTTCTATTAGAGTCTTTATAATTTTTATCATTCCACCTATATGCTCAGTTGCCTTAGGTCTTATCATTCCATCTTCTTTCAAGTTTACCTTTGCTGTATCTTCAAAGTAAGCTTGAATATATTTTGTAGCTATCTCTTGAGAACTAACTCCCTCTTCATTAGCTTTTTTTATTATTTTATCATCTACATCTGTAAAATTTTGAACATAAGTTACTTTATAACCTCTAAATTCAAAATATCTTCTTACTGTATCAAAAAATATTGCTGGTCTAGCATTTCCAAGATGAATGTAGTTATATACAGTAGGACCACAAACATACATTGATACTTCCCCTTCTTTTACAGGCTTAAACTCTTCTAACTTTCTAGTAAGAGTATTATATATCTTTATCATTCTATCCTCCTAATACTCATTTATTAATTTTTTTAATATATCTATGGACATCTCTGACTCTATTGTTATTATTTGACTCTCTCCTCTTACAGTTCCTTCAATTCCTTGAATATCTATAAACTCTTCTGAAGTAATCTCTCCAAAACAGAATGTCTCAGCACTTATTTTATAAGGATTTGGATTCTCCTCGAATTTACTATTTCCTATCTTAAGTATATTTCCATTCAACTCTATAGCATTCTCTGTAAAAAATGTTGAGTTTTCATCTTTTAATAGAGATAACAATCTACTTATTTCAGGAGTGTTCTCCTTTAATTTTACCATTACAGCTGATTCCCTTGGTCTAAAAATTATCTCTCCATCTATCTCTTTCAAGATCTCCTCAATATCTATTCCAAAAATATTCTTCCAAATTGATAACATAGTCCTACTATCCACACCTGTTCTAGTAATTAGAGAATTAAATATTATCTTATCCAATTTTGAGAAATCATTTACTGAAAAATATATATCATTTTTCTTTACATATTTTGTTAGCTCTCTCTTTACCATATCTGTCTTTAAGATCTCGCTCTCTTTTTCATTGATATAGATCTTATCAGTTGAAAAAGCCCTATCTCTATTCAAGTCAGCACTGGCTGATAATAACTCCACACCATAAAAATCATTGCCCTTATTATTATAAACAAGTGTTCCAAAAAGATTGTTAGAACTCATATCAAGCTCTCTCTCCATCTCTTTATTATATAAAGATTTTCTATCTTTTGCTATAAAATCTTTAATATTTTTTTCTCCCAATGACACTATGAATAATCCTCTATAATTTTTCATAAAGATATCTGATTTAATCTCAGGTAAATACTTCTCTCTGTATTCATCTTTTAAGATATATATCCCATTCTCATATTGAAAATACTTATCTAGACTTTTTAAAGCTGTAAAATACCAATATCCTGGATCTACTACTGCTGTAAAACTCTTTTCACTTATCTCATAAAACTCCTTATCTGAAAAAAGATAAAATTTTGATAAGTATCTTAAATTTTTAATATCTTTTTTTACTTTATCTTTAACCTCATCATCATCTAATAGATATAAAATTGGGGTAAAATCCTTATTTTTAATATTTTCATTGGCATATACTATCCTTGTATCCTCTGTTATAAAATCTCTTGGAGTAGCCTTATATATCAATGTATAACCTAAAGTTCCTCCTAAAAAAATCAGTATTATAGCTAATATTATTCCAATTACTTTTTTCATAGTTCACTCCTATTGAAATCTTTTATTTTCTATTCTCTCCAACTCTTTTTTAGTTAAGTTTATATTTTCAGTTTTAAACATTGGAGCTTTAAATCTAGCTCTTCTCAATTGAGCCTCATCTAATTCACAACAGATTCCATCTTCAGCTAAGTATTTCCCCTCAGCTATTACCTCTCCGTTTGGAGCTACTACAAATGAGTTTCCAAAGAAGGTAGTTCCATCTTCCACTCCAGCTCTGTTGACACCTACTGAATACACTCCATTCAAAAGTGAATTGCTCTTCAATATAGACTTCCACTGAGCCGAAATATCCTCTTTTTTCTTTCCAATTACAGTTGGTGAATTGAATAGTACGAACACATATTTTGCTCCATCTTGAGCTAAGATATATTGAGCTGATTGGTGCCAAGTATCTTCACAAACTAACATTCCCACTCTTCCAAACTTTGTATCAAAGGCTCTAAATTTATTTCCAGCCATAAAGTATCTACCCTCATAGAAAACTCCATAATCTGGTAGATAAACTTTTCTATGTTTGTGTAGTAATCTTCCATCTTCTAAATAGTAAGCAGTATTATATGGATAATCCTCTTTTCCCAACTCCACAGCTCCAAATACTATACTGATCTCCTTACTTTTTTCTAAAAGAACACTAGGTATCTCTTTTATTGCTACATCAAAAACTATATCCTCAAGAGAGTATCCTGTTAAAGACAACTCTGGGAATACAATTATATCGCTTTTCTCCTCTATCGCTCTATCTATATGTTCTACCATCATCTCTAAGTTTTTCTCTACATTTCCTAGAGTTGGCTTCATCTGTCCCATATATACTTTCATTTTTTCACCTATCCTTCAACTACAAAAATCTTAAATCCTCTTGTGTTGTAATTTTAATATTATCATAATCTCCCAAGACTATTTTAACCCTACCTCCAATTCTCTCTACCAAAGAGGAATCATCAGTTCCTAAAAATCCATCTCTTTCAGCTCTCTCATAAGCTTCTTTTAATAGTTTTCCATCAAAGGCTTGAGGAGTATGTACAGCTATCAAATTAGCTCTCATTGGAGTACTCTTCACTTCAAAGTTTTCATCTATAACTTTTATAGTGTCCTTTACTCTAACTCCAATAACAGCTCCAGCTCTCTCCTCAACTACCACCTTGCAACACTCTTCTATATACCTCTCTTTAAAAAATGGTCTCACTCCATCTTGTACAAGAATTATATCGCTCTCATTATCACACTTTAAGGCGTTATATATAGAGTTTTGTCTCTCTGCTCCTCCTGCTACTACTTTAATTAGCTTTTTAATACCATATTTTTCACAGTGATTCCTTACTAGCTCTATATTTTCACCATTTGTTACTACTATTATTTCATCTATGATCTCACTCTTTTGTGCTACCTCTAAAGGGAGTATAAAGAGAGGTTTCTCTCTATACTCTAAAAATTGTTTTGGATAACCCAAGCCCATTCTCTTTCCTACTCCAGCAGCAGCTAAAATAAGAGTTACTTTAAGGTTACCACTGTACATCCTAGTCCTCCTTCTCCATGTCCTCCTATTCTGTACTCTTTTACATATCTACATTTTTTTAGATAGTTCAATATTCCCTCTCTCAATGCTCCTGTACCTTTTCCATGGATTACATAGACTTCAGTATATGAGTTCATAACCGCTCTATCCAAATATGTTTCCAATTCATATACAGCTTCATCTACCATCTTTCCTCTTAAGTCGATCTCATTTCTTACAGAAGTTTTTGTATGCGAGAATGTATTATACTCTTTTTTAGCTTTCTCTTTGACAACTTTTACATCATCCATAGATACTTCTAATTTTAAGATTCCAGCTTGTACTTGGACAGTCTCTTTTCCACCATTTATCTTTAAGACATTTGCAAATTGATTTAAACTATTTACAAATACCTTATCTCCAACTTTATACTCCACTTTTCTTGCAACTTTTGGCTTTTGCTCTACATTTTTGTTTCTGTCATCTTGAAGTGCTGATCTAAGCATATTCAAGCTCTTTTGAACATTTTTTACATCCTCTTTTTTATTCTCTTCTTTCTGAATCTTCTCTACTAATGCCACAGCTTTTGCTTGCATCTCTTTCATCATTCTATCAGCTTTTTCATAAGCTTCTTTTAAAATCTCATTTTTCTCTTTTTCCAATACTCTCAACTTTTCAGCATACTCATCTCTATCTCTCTGTGCTGCTGCTTTTAAAAGTTCAACCTGTTGCTTCATAGCCTCTAATTCATCTGATTTCTCTTTGATATTAGCTATCATCTTCTCTATCTTCTTATTATCGTCACCTATGTAGCTCTTAGCTCTCTCTATTACCTCTTCTGACACTCCCAATCTCTTAGCAATTGTCAAAGCATTACTCTCACCAGGAATACCTACTAATAATCTATATGTTGGTGAAAGAGTATTTACATCAAACTCCATTGAAGCAGTTTCTATTCCCTCTTCATTATACCCATGAGCTTTTACTTCACTATAATGTGTTGTAATAAAAGATTTACACTTTCTATCTCTTAAATAATCAATAACTGCCATAGCAAAAGCTGATCCTTCAGCAGGATCTGTTCCTGATCCTAACTCATCTAATAATACAAGTGAACTTTTATTTACACTTACTAGTATCTCCTGTACATTTTTTAAGTGAGCAGAAAAAGATGATAGTGATTGCTCTATACTCTGTTCATCACCTATATCAGCATACACTCCTGTAAAAAATCCTATACTTGTATGCTCATTAGCAGGGATTGGAATTCCAGATAGAGCCATCAATGTAAGTAATCCTGCTGTCTTTAAAGCTACTGTCTTTCCTCCAGTATTCGGTCCAGTAATTAAAAGAGTATTATACTCTCTTCCTATCTCAAATGTTAGTGGTACTATTTTATCAGCAGGAATAAATGGGTGTCTAGCCTCCACTAAACTCAACATCTCTCTATTATTTATATGTGGAATGACACAATTTTTCTCCAAACCATATACTGCCTTTGCATTCAAGATATCAAGAGATAAAATTGCCTCACCTATTGCATCAATACTCTCTCTCTCATTTCTTACATGCTCAGTTATTCTCAACAGTATCTTTCTTATCTCCTCTTTCTCCTTTAGCTCCAACTCTCTCATCTTGTTGTTTAATGCTACTATTGAAAGTGGTTCTATAAATACAGTCTGTCCACTAGAAGATCTATCGTGCTCTATTCCCTTTATAAGACCTTTAAAATCAGATTTTACAGGTACAACACTTCTTCCATCTCTCTCAGTGATTATTCTCTCTTGAAAAGCTTTTGATAAACTTGGCTCATCAAAAAGATCCTCAAACTTTCTTTTTATATTCATAGTCAAAGTTTTCTTATGAAATCTTATATCTCTCAAATCTAAAGAGGCATCATCTTTTATCTTTTTATTGTTATCAATAGCCTTATTTATAATATCCTCTATACCTCTCATCACAGGAATATCGTGATATCTATCTCTTAAATCTCTATATTTTCCTAGATCCTCTAGTCTTGTTTTAAACAATCTAAAAATTCTTAGGTTATAGTTTATATCCCATAGATCTTCAACATCTAGGTATGTTCCTATAAGTTGAGATTTTTCTGTCATCTTACATATATCTTTCATTCCAGCAGTTTCAAATCCACCATCAAACTTTAGGAAATCCATAAAATCTCTTAAAATATCCAGTTCTCTATTTACAGAACTAAAATCTCTCATTGGAGATAAATTCATTATTTTATAATGATTCTCTTCTATAACGCTATAGTTAGCTAATTCTTCTCTTAATTTATCAAATTCTAATACTTTATAACTATGTCCGTTCATTTTTTTCTCCCTATATTTTTATTACATTCATTTTTTATTATACCATAAATCTTTTATTTTCCTAAGTTTATTCAAGAAAATTTAAAAAAAACTTGAAATTTCCTTGATTTAATGATACAATTATATGCATTGTGTATGTAAGTGATTTTAGGAAAGGAGAGAATTAGAATGCAAAGATGTGAAATTACAGGAGTAGGACTAATCAGCGGAAACCAAATTTCTCACTCACACAGATTAACTAGAAGAGTTTGGAAACCTAACCTACAAGTTACTTCTATCAACGTAAATGGAACTTCTGTTAAAGTAAAAGTTTGTTCAAGAACTTTAAAAACTTTAAAAGGACTTAACGATGTAGAAGTTATGAAATTCTTAAAAGCTAACGCAGCTACTTTAAGTACTAGACTTCAAAAAGCTATGGCTAAATAGTTTTTAAGTCAATAAAAAAGACAGCTTTATCAAGAGCATGTCTTTTTTTATTTTTTTGTAAAATTGATTTGATATAATCTAGAGAGCAAAAAAGAAAAAAGACTGGAATCTCTTCCAGTCTAATAAATTACTTTTCAATTCTTGTATAAGGAATTAAAGCGATATTTCTAGCTCTTTTTATAGCTTTAGCTATCTTTCTTTGTAACTTAGCGTTAGCTCCAGTTACTCTTGAAGGATTGATTTTTCCTTTATCAGATACGAATCTTTTTAAAAGGTCTACATTTTTATAATCAATTTCTTCAGCTTTAACTCTTAATTTAGCTCTTCTTCTTCTGAATTCTGCCATTTTTATAACCTCCTCTTGATTTTTAACATTAACTGATTATTAGTCTTGCTTAACTATGATGTATCTTAATACTTCTTCTACGATGTTTAGTTTTAATTCAACATCTGATAATACAGTTCCGTCAATTTCAAAAGTAGTTAATACGTAGAAACCAGTCTTTTTCTTATCGATAGGATAAGCTAATTTTCTTTCTCCCCATTTCTCGCTCTTTTGAATAGTTGCTCCTGCAGCAGTTAAAACTCCAGTTACTTTTTCAATAACAGCCTCTCTACCTTCTTCAAGTATAGTTGGGTTGATAATGAACATAATTTCGTATTTTTTCATCTTTTAACCTCCTCCCTATGGTATTAGCCCAAAACACAAACGTTTTTGAGCAGGGTCGTTTTATATTCTATCACACTTTATTAAATTTTTCAAGCTATTTTTATCTTTTTCTTACCCAAGGTGGTAGATCCAAGTTTGGTTTTTCAGCTTCCTCTTTTGTTTCAGTAGCTACTTTTTCAGTTTTAGCTATATCCACATTTATAAAAGGCTCATTTTTTTCCTCTTCATTAGCAAAGTTATTTGCTATTATAGTTACTTGAACTCTATCTCCAAATTCAGGTTCAATAACTAGTCCAAACATTACATCATCAGCAGTTTTTCCAGCTGCATCTCTAATCATATCAGATATAGTTTGTGCTTCCATAAGAGTTATATCTGGAGCTCCTGTTATATTGATAAGTATTTTGCTAGCACCTAGTATAGATTTCTCTAGTAATGGAGATTGTAATGCTTTTTCAGTAGCTTTTATAGCTCTGTTCTCTCCTTCTCCCTCTCCAAATCCTAATACAGCCACTCCTGAATCTAACATTGTAGCTTTAATATCTGCAAAGTCTAGGTTGATAAGTCCGTTTCCTATCATAAGGTCTGCTACACCTCTAATACCTATCTTTAAGATATTGTTAGCTTCTTTAAAAGCATTCTGTAAAGTTATTGTTTTATCTGGTAACTCAAATAACTTATCATTCGGTATAATTACTAAAGCATCTACAGCTTTCTTTAGATTTTCAATTCCAACATCTGCATTATTCTTTCTCTTTCTTCCTTCAAATGAGAATGGTCTAGTTACAACAGCAACAGTAAGAACTCCCAACTCTTTAGCAACTTTTGCTATTACTGGAGCTGATCCAGTTCCTGTTCCTCCACCCATTCCTGCAGTTATGAATAACATATCTGTATCTTCTAATAGATTTTTTATCTTTTCAACATCTTCCTCTGCTGCTTGTCTTCCTATCTCTGGGTCAGCACCTGCTCCCAATCCTCTAGTTAACTTCTCCCCTAGTTGTATTCTTATGTCAGCTAATGATTTTCCTAAATCTTGAGCATCTGTATTTGCTGCGATATACTCCACTCCTCCTACTCCTGAAGAGATCATATCATTTATTGCATTTCCACCTGCTCCACCTGCTCCTAGCACTTTTATCTTTACCAAATCTTGATCCATTAACATACTTCTCTACCCTCCCTAATTATATGAAATTTGAAAACCAATTTTTTATAGCTTTCATCATTTTATTTTCCTGTTTTATATCCTCTGTTTTTTGTAACTCATCTTCTATTGTTTCTATTAATTTCTCATCTTCTTTTATCTCTTGCTCAATCTTTTCATTTTTTAACTCTATCTCTTGATGAGTATAACTTCCTGTTCTTATTTTTTGGTCTTCTTCTTCCATAACTTCATAAAATAGTCCTATTGCAGTTGCCATACTTGTATTTACACTATCAAGACCACTAAATGTACTTGGTAAAACTTTTCTAGCCACATACCCTGTTTTTTTATTTATCTTTTCAAGTAATTTATCAGCATTGATTATCTTATCATAAACTACTCCTCCAGTTAAGACAAGACCTTTTCCTAAATACCCAGTAAATCCAGATTTTTCGATAGTGCTATTTATATAATCTATCATCTCCTCCACTCTGGCATTTATAAAATCTTCAAGTTCTAGGGCAGCGATATATTTCCCTTCCCCATAGTAGATATACCCCTCTGGAGATATATCTTTTTCTCTATACTTATCTAGAATCTCTATAGCTGTATCCTCTTCATTTAATTTTAAGATATACATTAAATCACTCTTAAAATGCATTCCACCTAGAGGTATAGTCTCTGTGTAGATTATCTTATCATTCTTATACAGTATAATGTCTGTACTTCCCTCTCCTATATCTACAAGGGCAACTCCCATTCTTCTATCTTCCTCTTCAAGAGTTGATTTTGCAGAAGCATAGGCGTTTAAGATTATATTCTCTACATCTATACCTATTCTATTTATTGTCTCCACTAACTTAGCTACTCTTTTTTTCTCAGTAAATATCAAATGAACATCTGCTTGTAGTTTTGTCCCAACAAGCCCTAAAGGATTTTTAATAATTCCAGAGTTATTAACTTTTACATTGTATATCTCTGTTTTTAATATCTGCTCCTCTTCATTTAATACCTTTTCTTCAGCTTCTTTTACTAGTAATTTAATGTGTTCTTCTGTTATCTCGTCCTCTTCAAAAAATATCTCCACATTTATTGTTCTAGATTTTATGCTCTCTCCACCCATTCCAACAGTCACTGCTTCAATATCTTCATCAGAGTAGTTAGCTAATTCATCTATAACGGTTTTTATTGATTTTGATAGTGCTTCTCCATCTTTAATATCATTTTTTATCATTCCTTCACTTGGAGATTCGATATATTTAAGAACTCTTAAAACTTCACCATTTTCTGATAATTCTCCAGTAATTGCCTTGATCTTATTGTTTCCTATATCAATTACTGTCTTTAATATTTTCCCTCTATTTCCCATTATTTTTCTCCTCTGAACTCTTAACTATAAAATCATCAAATCTAATGTCAATGTACTCAACTTTTTTAGTTTTTACAAGCTCATTATACAAAGTTTCTAATATTTTGTACTTCTCTTTCTCTACAAGTAAATTCGTTTTAATTATTGTTCCATCTAACAAAATAATCTCTATACAATCTTTATCTTTAATATAAATTTGGGAAATTAAATTTTTTAGAATAGAGTCATCTAACACCTTTGAAAGTTCTAATAATTTCATTATATCGTTCTCGTCTTTAGCCACCATAAAATAAATATCCTTTTCAGGTCTCTCCTTTAACATACCAAAAATTTTCCCATTTTGATCTAAAAGATAAACCTTCCCTTTTATCTGTACATAATAAGCTAGTTCTTTCTCTTTAATCTTTATTTTTAAAAGGCCTAAATCTGGATTCTCTATTTTTACATCTTCCACTCTAACGTCTTGTTTTAAATACTCTTCCAATTTTTTAATATCTATTTCCCATATATTAGTATTATAAAGTTTTTCTATAAGTTCTGTCAATTCATTTGATAAAATTTTCGAATTTCCTTCTATTTTTATCTCTTTTATTTTGAAAAAATCTAAACTTAAAAATTTACTTGGAATTAAATAAAGTAAACAACTAAATAGATATATCATAATTAATCTTATTATAAACTTCAAAAGAAACTCTCCTATCTTCTAAAAGTATCCACCATAATTCTAACTAGATCATCAAAAGTATATCCTTTAAGTGTACCTAAATCTGGTATTAAGCTTGTTTTTGTCATTCCTGGACAAGTGTTTACCTCTAAGAAATACACCTCTCCATCTTTTAACATAAAGTCACTTCTTGAAATTCCCTTTAGTCCCACTATGTTGTGTATTTTCACTGCATTTTCCATCGCCTTGTCATAAGCTGATTTCTCAATCTTTGCTGGATATTCATGTACAGATCCACCAGCTGCATACTTTGATTCATAATCATAAAACTCATTTTTAGGTATTATTCTCAATACACCTAGTCCCTCTCCATTTAGAACTCCTACAGTTAATTCATCTCCCTGTATCATCTCTTCTATTAGAGGTCTCTTTCCTTCTAGCTCTTTTAGGGCATTGTAAACTTCCTCTTTATTGTTACAGAAATATATTCCTACACTTGAGCCATCTCTTGAAGGTTTTACAACTACTGGAAATCCATCTATCTCTTCAACACTATTATATGTTTTTGCCACTTTTATTCCAGCCATTTTTGCTACAGCTTTTGTATAGGCTTTATCCATAGTTACAGCACTTTCCATCGCTCCTGATCCTGTATATGGCTTATTTAACATATCCAATAATCCTTGAAATGTTCCATTCTCTCCATATCCACCATGTAGAGCGATATATGCTAAGTCATACTCATTTTCTGTGAATGCTGTTATTAAATTATCTTCAGTTACATCTACTCCATATGCATCATAACCTTGATTTTTTAAGCTCTCTAATATTGCTGCTCCACTTCTTAAAGATACCTCTCTCTCTGAAGAGATCCCTCCCATAAATACTGCTATTCTCATCTTTCACCTCTAAAATTATCCATTATTTCTTAATATTATTATCTCTTCTTCAAGTTCAACATCATATAGCTCTTTTATCTTACTCTTAACAAGAGCTAATATCCCTTCAATATCCTTAAATGTTGCTTCCCCATGATTAACTATGAAGTTAGGGTGCTTTGGAGATATCTCTGCTCCACCTATTTTTGTCCCCTTAAGACCTGCTTCTGATATAAGCCTAGCTGAAAAATCCCCCTTTGGATTCTTAAAAGTACTTCCTAAATTTGGTTTATCTAGAGGTTGTTTACTCTCTCTTAGAGCTTGTATCTCTATCACTTTTTTCAAATCAAAACCTCTTTTAAACTCAAATGTAGCACTTATTATTACCCATTTTTTCTCCTGTATCTCTGTACTTCTATATGAGAAATTTATCTCCTCTTTTTTTAGAGTCTTTATCTGATGATTCTCATCAAATATCTCAATCTCTTTTATACAGTCAAATATCTCACTTCCGTAGGCTCCTCCATTCATATAGACAAGTCCACCTACACTTCCTGGAATTCCTGCTAGATTTTCAAGACCTGAGTAATTATTTTTATTCATAAAAGCTGTCAACTTACTAAAGTCTAGCCCTGCTTCCACACGTACCAATCCCTCTTGAAGCTCCTCTATCTTATTCAGCTCTTTTAATGAAACAAATGTAATATCTAGTTCTCCCTCATCTATAAGAGTATTTGTCCCATTTCCTATTAAGAATATATTTTTTTCATTTTCAAATATATCCTTTAATTCCTCTTTATTTTCAACAACTATAAATTTTTTAGCTGTTCCACCAATTTTCATATTAGAATGTTTCTTTACACTATAATTTTCGTAAACTCTCATTAGCTATATTTCCTTTCCAATTTTTCTGCTACTCTGTGAGCTATCTTCGATATATCTCCAGCTCCCATAAACATAAATACTCTATCTCCTTCAAATTCCATTATCATATCATCTATATTTTGTGGATTTTTCTCAAGGATAGCCTTTGGACATTCAATAATATTTTGTAAATCCTCAATAGTTACTCCAAAATTATCCTTTTCTCCTGCACTGTATATAGGTAAAAGAACTACTTCATCAGCTTTTTCAAAAGCATTTTTGAAATTTTCCAATAGGAATTTCACTCTACTATAACGGTGTGGTTGGAAAATTACAGTTATTTTGCTACTCTCTATTGATCTTGCTCCCTGTAAAGTTGCCTTTATCTCTGTTGGATGATGAGCATAGTCATCTATCACTCTAATTCCATTTCCACTGTATAATACATCATATCTTCTTTTTGAACCTCTAAATTTTTCAAAAGCTCTTTCAATATCCTTCTCTTCCAAACCAAATTTTAAAGCTAGATATATAACAGGTAATGAGTTTAATATGTTGTGCTCTCCTGGAATATATAGAGTGAATCTTCCAATCTTTTCTCCAGCTATATTTACATCATAACTTGTTTTTCCATTTCCAATCTCTATATTTTCAGCATAGATATCTGCAGTTCTATCTTTAATACTGTATCTCTTTATACACTTGTTCTCTTTTGTTGCAGCTAATCCTCTCAAGATCTCACAATCTGAGCATATTAATACCTCTTCAGAAGTTTGATCTATAAATTTTGAGAAAGATTTAATTATATTCTCTAATGATCCATGATTTTCTAAGTGATCTGCCTCAATATTAGTTATAACTGAGTATTTTGGATTCATATACAGGAATGAATTATCGCTCTCATCAGCTTCAGCTATAAAGTAACTTGCTTTTCCTGGTTTTGCATTGGATCCTATCTCTGGTAAGATTCCACCTACAACTATTGTTGGATCTAACGGTAACATAACAGATGCTGCCATTGAACTTGTTGTTGTCTTTCCATGTGTTCCTGCAAAAGCTATTCCACACTCTTCATTTAAAAGCATAGCTAATAGCTCTCCTCTTTTTACTACTTTTATTCCATTTTCTAAGGCATATATATATTCTGGATTCTCTTTTTTTATAGCACTTGAAGCTATTATCATATCAAAATCCTTACCCTCTAAGTTTTTCTCTGAATGCTCTTGATGAACTGTAATTCCAATACTTTCTAACTCATCAGTGACATATGAACGGCTTAGGTCAGTTCCCTCTACCTCATATCCTTTACATTTCATAATTTTTGCAAGTCCACTCATTCCTATTCCATTTATCCCAATAAAATAAATTTTTTTCAACTTAATTCCTCCAAATATCAAGAGAATCAACAATCTTCTTAACTGCATTCTCTGTTTTCAAATTTTTTATATTTATCTTCATAACATCTAATTCACTCTTATTTTCTAAAAGCTCAAAAGCTTTCTCTATTGCTATACTAGCTTCTGAATTTTTATACATCTGTGCCGCTCCCACATCTTTTAGGAGTTTTCCATTGGCATACTGTCCTACTTTTATTGAGTTATATGGAATAACTACTGACGGTTTCCCCAACTGTATTATCTCTGAAATTGTCAATGCACCAGCTCTGCAAACTATTAAGTCTGCTGCTGCCATAATGTTTATCATATTATCAAAATATGGTCTAACAGTATCTTGGATCTTAATTCTATTTATACTTTTAACTATCTCATCATAGTTCTTTTCTCCAGTAGCCCAATAGATTCTTAAATCTTTATCTTCCAATACCCTATCCCAATTTTTTAATAGTGCGTCATTTATCTCCTTAGCTCCCAAACTTCCTCCAGTTATCAAAAGAATCTTCTCGTTCTTTTCAACTTTTAGACGCTCTCTCTCCTCGCTTCCTTTGATCTTGTATATCTCCTCTCTCAAAGGATTTCCTGTTACCAAGCACTTATTTTGAAATTTTATAGGAATATCATCATAAGTTTTTTCAAAAGCTAAGAATATCTTTTTAGCAAATCTATAAAAGAGCTTATTTGTCCCTCCTAAATTTGCATTTTGTTCCTGTAGATATATCTTTCTTCTAGCTACTACCCCACCTATTAATACTGGTATGGAGATATAGTTTCCAAATCCTATTATAGCATCTGGTTTCTCTTTTAACACCAAAGATATCCCTTGAAATATCCCCTTTACATAGCCTATCATATTTTTTACACTTCTTGGAGGAGCTATATTCAAACCTATAAACTTAAATCCAGCCTTTGGTACTATATCCTTTTCCATTCTGATGCTTGTTCCTACAAACAGCACCTCTACTCCTCTTCTTCTCAACTCATCTGCCACTGAAAGAGCTGGGTAAATATGACCTCCTGTTCCTCCAGTTGTTAAGATTACTTTTCTCAAATAACTCACCTACCAAAAATCTCTCTCACTAATTCTTTGAATACCTGTCCTCTGTGTTCAAAACTTTTAAACTGATCATAACTAGATGTTGCTGGAGAGAATAGCACTATTTTCTCATCAGACTGAGTATATCTTTTCTTTATATCCTCTAAACAAGTTTTAACATCTCTCAATAGATGTATCCTATCCTTCTCATACTGTATCTTCAAAAGTTCACTCTCTAACTTATCAGCTATATCTCCTATCAAATAAACTTGATCCACCCTGTTTTTTATCAACTCAACTAAAGGTGTCCAATCCAATTTTTTATCATAACCACCACATATCAATATGCACCCTTTGAATGCCTCCACTGCAAATGTTGTAGACTCTATATTAGTTCCCTTTGAATCATTTATAAATTTCAATTTTCCATAATCGAAGAACTCTTCCATTCTATGTTCCAATGTCTTAGTTGTATATAGAAATTCTCTTATTTTTTGATTGTCTACACCACAAATTTTCCCAACTGTGACAATAAATAACATATTTTCAAGGTTGTGTTTTCCTTTTAAAGACAATTTTTCAATCTCTAAAACCTCTTCACCTCTCCAATACATTTTGCCACCCTCAATATAACAATCCCCTTTTTTATCCTGTGATACCTCTATCTTAGTAGCTAGGATTAACTTCTCTCTTTTTAATAACTCCTCACTATCTAAATTGAATATAAAATACTCATCTTTAGTTTGATTTTTACAGATGTTAAATTTTGTATCATAGTACTCTTCAACATCTTTATATCTAGCTAAGTGATCTGGAGTTAAATTTGTTACTAAAGAGATATATGGTTTAAACTTCTCTAAATTCTCCAATTGAAACGAACTCAATTCAAGAACAATATAATCTAGCTCCTCACCTTTTAAAAGTAATTCTGCAAGACTCACACCTATATTTCCAGCATAACTTGCTTTGTATCCTGAGTATTGTAGCAACTCTGTTATCTTAGTTGTAACAGTTGTCTTTCCATTTGTTCCAGTTACTCCTATAATCTTTGTAGTAGTACCATATTTTATCATATATTGATAACATAATTCAATTTCATCTATAACTTTTATCTTATTTTTTTTAGCTTCAAGCACCAAATCATTATATGGTACCCCTGGACTCTTTATAAAGATCTCAACCTCTTTTAATAATTCGATCCCCTCTATAGATTTTAATCCAACTTTATCATCAATAAGTATTACCTCATACCCCATATGTTCTAAAAGTTTCTTAGCTCCAAGTCCACTGACTCCAGCACCAAAAACCATTGCTTTTTTCATAGTTTTACCTCTCTTTATTTTTTCTATCCTAGATATACTTATAACCACGGTTGATTACCGTGGTTATATTGTTTTTAAAGTATTCCTCTCATTCTCACTATTCCTAAGGCTATTATTCCAAACATCAATGTTGCTATCCAAAATCTCATTGTTACCTTCGTTTCAGCAAGTCCACACAATTCAAAATGGTGATGAATAGGAGCCATCTTAAATACTCTCTTCCCTCTCAATTTAAAAGATCCAACTTGAATAATTACAGATAAAGCTTCCATAACAAATACTCCACCTATTATTGGTAGTATCAATTCCTGCTTCAATAGTATAGCTACAACTCCTAGTATTCCTCCTAGTGTCAATGATCCTGTATCTCCCATAAATATCTGTGCTGGATAGAAGTTATACCATAAAAACCCTAACCCTGATCCACATACAGCTGATAAAAATACTGTTATCTCTCCAGATCCCTCTATATAAAATAAGTTTAAGTGATTACTTAACTCCATATGTCCTGTAAAATATGCCACTACTCCTAAAATAGCTGAACATATTACCATTGGCATTATAGCCAGACCATCTAAACCATCTGTTATATTTACAGCATTTGATGTTCCCATCAATATTATTAAAATAAATAGTAACATTCCAAAACTTCCTAAATATAACATATGGTGTGAATAGATTGGATTTATTATTGCTAGATCAATCAACTTACTTCCAGCAAGTCCAAAATAATTTACAAAACACCATACTAAAATTGCTATTAATCCTTGACCTAAAAGCTTTTTCTTTCCAGATAATCCCTTTTTATTTACAGTGAACTTCTTGTAGTCATCTATAAATCCAATTCCTGCAAATCCCATCATAGTTAGCAATAGTAATATAATTATTCTATTAGATATATCAGCTATTAATAAATTTGTCACTAAGATAGTTAAAACAATCAATACCCCTCCCATTGTAGGAGTACCTTTCTTTGACATATGAGAAGTAGGTCCTTCCTCTCTTATCTTCTCACCAAATTTTTTTACTTTTAAATAATTTATGAAAGGCTTCCCTGCTATTAATACTATAGCAAAGGCTAAAATAAAAGCCATAAAACTTCTTAAATAAATAGACTTTAAAAATTGAAACTTATTAACGTACTCTCCTATTAAATACAGCATATCTTCTCCCTATCCTTCTATAATCTCTTCCATTTTCATCCCTCTTGATCCCTTTAATAGGATAGCTTTAGCTTGAGGAAAACTCTCTCTAATTTCAGCTTTTATCTGCTCCTTATCAGAAAAATGAGTTATTAATTTAGTATCTTCCAAGATCTCATAAGCCTTCTTCATTCTAGGCCCATACACATATATCTTGTCAACTTTTATAGAGTTAGCTTTTTCTAAAACCTCTCTATGATACTTGATCTCATCTTCCCCTAATTCAAGCATATCTCCTAATACAGCTATTTTTACCCTATCATTATACAATCTATCAAAAGTCTCTAAAGAATATCTCATAGAAATAGGACTAGCATTATATGCATCATTTATATAGATAGTTTCACCTTTCTCAATCTTTTGAAATCTCATTGGAGTTAGATTTAAACTACCTAATCCCCTTTGAATCTCATCACAACTTAAATTAAATCTCTCTCCCATAATTATACCCATAGCAGAGTTTAAACAGTTGTGTTCTCCATTTAATCTTACATTATAATGGTTAGAATCCAATGTTAACTCTATCCCATTATCACTATCTACAAAATCTGTAATCTGATATTTGCAATTAGCTCCATAACCTACTGTTAATGAATTTAAGCTTTTTAAATAAAAATCATCTCCACAGACTAATAGTTTATCACTATCTACATATTTAACAATCTCACTTTTAGCTTTAAATACATTCTCTCTTGTTTTTAAAAATTCGAGATGTGAGTCTCCTATATTTGTTATTATTCCATAGTTTGGTTGTGAAATTTTACAAAGTGTATCAATCTCTCCAAAACTACTCATTCCCATCTCTAAAACAATTATCTCATCACTATCTTCAAGTTGTAAGATAGTAAAAGGAAGACCGATATGATTATTATAGTTTCCCTCTGTTTTCTTACATCTATATCTCTGTGAAAGTATAGAGTAGATTATATCCTTAGTAGTAGTCTTTCCGTTACTACCAGTAATCCCTATAACTTTAACTCCCAATTCATTTCTATACTGTAAAGCTAACTCTTGAATAGCTAATACACTATCTTCAACAACTATAACTTTTTCATTGTCGCCTGAATAGTTGTCAGCTATTATCAATGAAGCCTCTTTTGCTAAAGCTTCTTCTATATAATTATTTCCGCTATTTATTGCTATAAACAATGAATTCTTCTCTATTTTTCTACTGTCCATTACAACTTTGGAAATCTCTTCAACACTATTCAAATTATATTTTCTCTTTAATATTTCAGTTAGAACTTTCATACTCTTTCCTTATGATTATTCAAAGAATAATTCCCTTTCTATAATTATTTAAACTAACATATTATTGTAGCATTTATATGCAAATAATACAATGAACTTTTATAATAATTTCTAAAGTTCTTTCTATCTAAATAGTTATATTTTTATACACTTTTTTTAAATCTTTGGCAAATTCATAAAGATTTTCATAAATAGGTACTCCTAGCTCATTCATCTTTTCAATATGTTCCATTCCATGACCTGTTTTTACCAGTATAGGAGTCACTTTAGCCCTTATTCCAGCTTCTATGTCACTTATATTATCCCCAACCATAAAAGACCCCTCTAAATCAATATTAAACTCTCTTATAGCCTCTTCTAACATACCTGTATTAGGCTTTCTACAATTACACTCAACTCTATATTTACCTATCCCCTTTTCTGGATGATGAGGACAGTAATAGAACTTCTCTATTTTAACTCCCTCTTTTTCTAAACACTCATTTATATAGTTATTTAGTTTTATTAAATCTTCCTCTGTATAGTAGCCTCTTGCTATTCCAGATTGATTAGTTACAACTACAAAAATATATCCCAATTCTGCAAGTAACTTCAATCCTTCTACTGCTCCTTTTTCAAATTCAAAATCCTCTATCCTGTGTAAATAGTCCTTCTCTACATTTATAGTTCCATCTCTATCTAAAATAACAGCTTTTCTCATAATTCACACCCTTTTTACTTTAATTAAATATATGTTATTATATCATATATTTAATTAAAAAATTGTCCAAAAAATAAAAAAAAGCTTGGCAAGTTCCTATCCTCCCAGGAGGCTTCCCTCCAAGTACTTTCAGCGTTTACGGGCTTAACTTCCAGGTTCGGAATGTATCTGGGTGTACCCCCGTAGCTCTTCTCACCAAGCTATAATATCTATTAGAATAGACATTTGAAACTATATAGTAAAATCATTAAGGTTAAAACTTCGACTTATTAGTATTGGTCAGCTAAAGGCCTCACAGCCCTTACACCCCCAACCTATCAACCTCCTAGGCTCGAAGGAGTCTTAAAGAATACTTATCTTGAAGTCAGTTTC